>CATZTY010000088.1 GCA_958424475.1 uncultured Collinsella sp. | reverse complement strand
GGTGAACACCGACGATGGTATCGAGTGCTACGAGAGCACCAATACTACGCCCGAGGCCCCCGAGGTTTGGCGCCATATCGCCAACTGTCGCACGTCCGGTCGCCAGTCCATGGTCATGGAGGTCTCGAGCCAGGCGCTCAAGTACCAACGCGTCGAGAATCTGCCGTTTGACGTGGCGTGCTTCCTCAACATCGGCCGCGACCACATCTCGCCGATCGAACACCCCACGTTTGAGGATTATTTTGAGAGCAAACTCAGGATCTTTGACCAGGCAAAGACCGCCGTGGTGAATTTGGGCACCGAAGAGGTCGACCGTGTGCTGGAGGCAGCGTCGGCGGCCGAGCGCTTGGTGACCGTTGGTGTCGAGCATCCCGAGGCAAGCCTGTGGGCGAGCGACGTACGCATGGTCGGCTTTAGCATCGAGTTCAACTTGCATGGCCTGTGTGCCGACGAGCCCGAGGCGGGGGAGAAGGTCCTGCTGGGTATCGCGGGCGACTTTAACGTGGAGAACGCGCTGGTTGCTATCGCCGCCGCGCGCGAGATCGGCATCGGTATCGAGGCTATCAAGAAGGGCCTCTCCAAACTGCGCGTGCCGGGCCGCATGGAGGTTGTGGAGTCGAAGGACGGCCGCGTAATTTGTGTCGTCGACTACGCGCACAACCAGCTTTCGTTCCGTTCGCTTTTCTCGTCGGTCAAGCGCGCGTTTCCCGCCAGCCCCGTCATTGCGCTGTTTGGCGCCGCCGGCGGCAAAGCTCAGGAGCGCCGCGAGCAGCTTCCGCGCGAGGCCGCACCGTATTCCGACCTGATGATCTTTGCCAACGAGGACCCGGCTCACGAGAACCCGATGAAGATCTGCCGCGAGCTTGCCGAACATGTTCCCGACGATACGCCGAACAAGATCATCCTCGATCGAGAAGCCGCTGTGCATGCGGCGTTCAAAGCGGCGCGCGAGGAGTACGTCAACCCCGATGCTCCCACCATTGTCTTGCTGCTGGCAAAGGGTGACGAGGAGCTCATGCACGTGGGCGACGAGTTCGTGCCCATCGAGAGCGACCTTTCGTTGGCCAATCGCCTGATCGATGTTACCCAGTTTGACTAATGAACCATGATGGCGGCGGCGCCCTGAGTGCGCTGTCGCCATAAGCGTGTTCCCTCAATCAAAACATGCCGTCCAAGTCCAAACCCTTCTACGTAAACGGAGTAACCATGTCCCACAACACCCTGCCGACCGTTGCCGAGCTTTCGGGCGAGATGCGCGAGCGCTTGGCCAAGGTCAAGTACGTCTTTACCGACCTGGATGCCACGATGCTCGCACCCGGCTCGTGCGTGCTGCGCGACAACGACGGCAACCCCTCGACCAAACTCGTCGAGGCCGTCGTGGCGCTTGCTCGCGCTGGTATTCAGGTGGTTCCCACCTCGGGCCGCAACCGTACCATGATCCACGAGGACGCGCGCGTGCTCGGCCTCAACTCCTACATTGGCGAGATGGGCGGCCTGGTCATGTACGACCTCAAAGCCAACGATTGGGAGTATCTGACCGGCGACATGCCCTACGACCCCTCTTGCGGCCTCACGCCGCACCAGGTGATCGAACAGACCGGCGTGTGCGAGAAGATCCTCGCCCGCTGGCCGCACAAGATCGAGTACCACAACGACATGTCGACCGGCTACAAATACCGTGAGGTCACCGTCGGCATGCGCGGCGATGTGCCCGACGATGAGGTCCAGGCCATCCTGGACGAGGCCGGCTGCGGTCTGATCTGGGCTTGCAACGGCCATCTGACTCACCTGTCCAAGCCGACGACGCTCGAGCTCGATCGCGTCGAGGACGGTCGCGCATTCAACATCAACCCTGCGGGCCTCAACAAAGGTGTCGCCATTGCGCGCTTCTGCGAGCACCTGGGGATCGAGCGCGAGGAGACGCTCGCACTCGGCGATTCCGAGTCCGACTTCTACATGGCCGATCACGTGGGCACGTTCTGCCTAGTCGAGAATGGCCTGACGAGCGCCGGCGCGCCCGAGTTCCTGGCTGCTTGCGAGAACGCTTTCGTTACGCGCGGCAAAATTGTCGACGGTTGGGCGGCGACGGCAGAGCTGCTGGTCGCGGCGCGTTCGTAGCGCGCCGCCGCCGCACTTGGACATGTCTTTTCGAGAGAGACTGGTGAGGTAATGTCCGATATCGAGAATCCGGCAGGCGACACGCGTCCGATTGGCGTGTTCGATTCTGGTTTGGGCGGTCTGACGGTTGCGCGCGCCATCGCGACGGCGCTGCCGCACGAGTCCGTCTACTACTTTGGCGACACCAAGCGCTGCCCCTACGGCACGCGCACCGAGGATGAGGTGCGCTCATTTGCGTTGCAGGCGGGTCGTTGGCTTTCGAAGCACGACGTCAAGATTATGGTCATCGCCTGCAACACAGCGACCGCTGCGGCCTTGCGTCTGGCCCAGCAGGTGCTCGACGTTCCCGTGATCGGTGTGATCGCGCCGGGTGCCCGTGCAGCAATCAACAGCACGCGTACGCGTCGCGTGGGCGTGCTCGCCACCAACCTCACCATTCGCTCGGGCGCCTACACGCGCGCCATTCAGGATCTAGATGCCGGTGTCGATGTATACGGCTGTCCTGCCTCGAGCTTTGTCGAGGTTGTCGAACACGAGCTCGCCTCGGGTGCACACCTGCAGGAACAGTGGCTTGAGAACGAGGACATCTTCGATACGCCTGCCGTGCGTGCGCTGGTGGGTGCCACGGTTGAGCCGCTGCGCGACCACGGTATCGATACCGTGGTGCTTGGCTGTACGCATTTTCCGCTGTTGGTGGGACCTATCCGCCATGCGCTGGGGCCTGGGGTGCGCGTCGTGAGTTCCGCCGAGGAGACCACGCGCGAGCTGACCGATATTCTCACGCGCCGCGAGCAGCTGGCGGGCGACGCCGCCGAGCCGCAGCATCGTTTTGCCACGACGGCCGATAACATTGCCGAGTTTGCGGTGGCGGGCAGCTTTATCTTTGGTCAGCCGCTCAAGAGCATCGAACACATCGATATCGATGAGCTGAAATAGATGTAATGCAGCCGCCAAAGCCTTCGCCACATCTTTTGCCGAAAGGATATTTCTATGGAGTACATGCAGGTCAACCGCGCCAACGGTCGCGCTGCCAACGAGTTGCGCCCCGTTAAGCTCACCCGTGGCGTCATGAAGCACGCCCACGGCTCGTGTTTGGCCGAGTTCGGCGACACGCGCGTGCTGTGCGCCGCCACTATCGAGGAGGGCGTGCCGGGCTGGCGAAAGGGAGCTAAGGCCGGCTGGGTGACCGCGGAATACTCCATGCTGCCGACGTCGACCGGCAAGCGCTGCAAGCGCGAGCACGCCAACCGCAAGGGTCGCTCCATGGAGATCGAGCGCCTCATTGGTCGCAGTCTGCGTACCGTCGTCAACATGAAGGCACTCGGCGAGTACACCGTCACCGTCGACTGCGACGTGATCCAGGCCGATGGCGGTACACGTACGGCGAGCATTACCGGTGCCTGGGTGGCGCTGCACGACGCCCTCGCCATGTGGGTCGAGGCAGGCAAGATCGAGCGCATCCCGCTTATCGGCCAGGTGGCTGCCATCTCCATGGGCGTTGTCGACGGCAATACGCTGCTTGACCTCGATTATTCCGAGGACAGTCATGCCGAGGTCGACATGAACCTTGTCGCCACCGACACCGGTGAGATGATCGAGCTTCAGGGTACCGGCGAGCAGGCGCCCTTTGACCGCAAACGCCTCAACGCCCTGCTCGACCTGGGCGACAAAGGCATCGCCGAGCTCATCGAGCTCCAGCGCCAAGCCCTCGCCTAACCTGCCAAAAAGGGACAGGTTTATTTTGGTAGGTTTTATCTGCGGAGACGTCTAGACACAAGACAGCCGTTGATTGAGAGGGGAGAGGCAGAGGCCCTCGTCGCCCTCGGCGCGGCATTGCTATAGAGGCAAGGAGGCCACTCGTGGCACTTGAAAAGATCGACATCGACACCCTCGACCCGGCGGCGACCATCGTCGTGGCAACGGGCAACGCCCATAAGCTCACCGAGATCGAGGCCATTTTGGGCAAGGTCATGCCCGAGGTGCGCTTTGTGGCGCTCGGCCAGCTGGGCGATTTTGAGGACCCCGAGGAAAACGGCACGACGTTTTTGGAGAACGCCATCATCAAAGCGCAGGCTGCGGTCGAGGAGACGGGCCTTATGGCCATCGCCGACGATTCTGGCTTGGTCGTCGACGCGCTGGACGGCGAGCCGGGCGTGTATAGCGCGCGCTATGCGGGCGTGCACGGCGACGATGCCGCCAACAACGCCAAACTTCTCGTTAACCTGGAAGGCGTGGCAGATGAGGGTCGTACCGCGCGCTTTATGAGCGTCGTCGCGCTTATCGATACGGACGGCCTGGTCACCTATGGCGAGGGCGCCTGCGAGGGCGTTATCGCGCACGAGGGCCGCGGCGATCACGGCTTTGGCTATGACCCGCTGTTCCTACCGGTCGATACGCCGGGCAAGACTATGGCCGAGCTGACGGCTGACGAGAAAAACGCCATCAGCCATCGTTTCCACGCGCTCGAGCATCTGTCCGCCAAGCTGACGGGCGAGGAGTAGGCCATGCGTGCGGTGGTGCAGCGCGTGCTCAACGCCGGTGTGACGGTCGACGGCGAGTGCGTGGGCCGCATTGGACGCGGCTACCTGGTGCTGCTGGGCGTGGGCCATGGCGACACGCGTGCCGAGGCTGATAAGCTGTGGGGCAAGCTCCGGGGCTTGCGCATTAACGAGGACGAGAACGGCAAGACCAACTTGGCACTGGCCGATGTCGACGGCGAGGTGCTCGTGGTGTCGCAGTTCACGCTGTTCGCCGATTGCCGTCACGGCCGCCGCCCATCGTTTACGGATGCCGGCGCCCCCGATGTCGCCAACGAGCTCTACGAGTACTTCCTGACGCTTGTGCACGAGGACGTTGAGCATGTGGCGCACGGTATCTTTGGCGCCGACATGAAGGTCGACCTGGTCAACGACGGCCCATTCACCATCGTCTTGGACACCGACAACCTTTAGGTTACGCGGTTTTACCAAACCGCGTAACAACTGGTCATGCGAGGTTGTCGTCTGGTACGTATTTGGGACGGGGCTTATTTAGCTACTTGCGTATGACGGCAGCAGGGTGCTATAGTATTAGAGTTTTGTCTATCTTAGGGGTATTATCCCCTTTTTGAATTGCACCTTCTGGAGGCCCTGTTCATGGAAGAGATGGAAGTCAATCACGTCGACGACATCCACGAGAAGCTGACCGATATGGTGGGCGATCGCGTCAAGGTTAAGGCCAACATGGGCCGCACCCGCGTCGTCGAGCGCATG
>CATZTY010000087.1 GCA_958424475.1 uncultured Collinsella sp. | reverse complement strand
CATCGAGCGCGTCGACGGTCAGCGTCTCCTCGGCAATCCAATCACGGTAGGGCTTTTCCTTGGCGTAACGGGCACGCAGCTCGTCGTTGTAGATGACGCGACCGCGGGCAAAGTCGACCTCGAGCATCTGGCCCGGCCCCAGACAGCCGCTCGTCAGGATGTTCTCGGGGCTCACCTCGATGGTGCCCACCTCGCTTGCCAGCATAAAACGACCGTCGCGCGTCACATAGTAGCGGGCGGGACGCAGGCCGTTGCGGTCGAGGGCAGCACCCAGGGTACGGCCGTCGGTAAAGGCGATGGCGGCCGGGCCGTCCCAGGGCTCCATGAGCATGGACTGGTAGGCGTCGTAGGCGCGGCGCTCCTCGCTCAGGCTGTCGTTGTGGTCCCACGGCTCGGGCAGCAGCATGGACGCGGCACGCGTGAGCGGACGGCCGTTCATGACCAGGAACTCAAGCACATTGTCCAGAATCGCGGAGTCGGAACCCTCGCGGTTGATGATGGGCATCACGCGCTCAAGATCGTGCTGCAGCACGGGGCTGTACAGGTTGGGTTCGCGAGCGCGAATCCAGTTGACGTTGCCCTTGAGGGTGTTGATCTCGCCGTTGTGGATGATAAAGCGGTTGGGGTGCGCGCGTTCCCAGCTGGGCGTGGTGTTGGTGGAGTAGCGCGAGTGGACGAGCGCCACGGCCGTCTTGACGGCGGCGTCGTTGAGATCGATGAAGAAGCGGCGCATCTGCGTGGCGACCAGCATACCCTTGTACACGATGGTGCGCGAGCTCATGGAGCACACATAGAAGATCTTGTCGCGCAGGGCAAACTCGACGTCGGCCTTCTTCTCGATGGTGCGGCGGCACACGTACAGACGACGCTCGAAGGCGTCGCCCGCCGGCGTGTCGTCCGGACGGCCCAGGAAGGCCTGCAAGATGGTGGGCATGCAGGCGCGGGCCGTCTCGCCCAAATCGTGCGGGTCGACCGGCACCTCGCGCCAAAAAAGCAGCGGCACGCCGGCCTCGGCGCAGCCCTCCTCAAACACGCGACGGGCATCCTCTACGCCCTTGTCGTCCTGCGGAAAGAACAGCATGGCCACGCCATAGTCGCCCTCTGCCGGCAGAATCTGCCCGCACTTTTGAGCCTCTTTGCGAAAAAAATGATGCGGAACCTGGAACAGGATGCCAGCGCCGTCGCCGGTGTTCTTCTCGAGTCCCGTACCACCGCGGTGCTCCAAGTTAACCAGAATGGACAGTGCATCGTCCAGAATCTGGTGATGGCGCTCACCGTTGATATCGGCAAGCGCGCCGATGCCACATGCATCGTGGTCGAATTCGGGGCGATAAAGGCCCTGCTGCTGAGCGGAATCTGCCTGCATCGCGATCCTCCCCTAGGTGTTAGACAGTCAGTTGACTAGGCATACTAGAAGCATCACCGGTCCGTTGTGTTTCCCGCCCGTTTCGAAACAATCGCTTAACGCACGCCCTACGAGTGGACACCGCCGACCTCAAGGGCGACAACATAGGCCCCAAGTTCGGCCTGCAAACTCACCTCTTCAAACATCTCAATCTGTAACAGTAAGACCCAATTTCGACGACTAACTGTTACAGATTGAGATGTTTTCGAGAGACGGTTCCGAATGTCTCAATCTGTAACATGAAGGGCCGGTTTTTGCAGCTAACTGTTACAGATCGAGATATTCCATAGGACCATTTCTTCTTGTCTTGATCTGTAACACCTAGACCCAATTTCCATCCCTAGTTGTTACAGATCAAGACATTTCGGCAACTCCCTTTCACCATCCCATTCAAATACAACAATTTTATTAGGCATGGCTAACTTTTGAGCCTAAAACGGGTATCCTTTGCGGCGTCAAACAAACGGCACGCGCGCCGTGCCAGATCAAGGAGGCCCCCATGGCACGCCAGAAAGACCAACAGACGATGCAACTTGTCCTTATCCGTCACGGAGAATCCGAGTGGAACAAACTCAACCTGTTCACCGGCTGGACCGATGTTGAGCTCACCGACACGGGCCGCGAAGAAGCCGCCGCAGGCGGTCGAGCCCTCAAAGAAGCGGGTTTCGACTTTGACGTCTGCTACACCTCGCGCCTCAAGCGGGCAATCCATACCCTCAACATCGTGCTCGCCCAGATGGACCGCGAATGGCTGCCCGTCATCAAGTCCTGGAAGCTCAACGAGCGCCACTACGGCGCGCTGCAGGGTCTCAACAAGGCCGATGCCGCGGCGGAGCACGGCGACGAGCAGGTACTCATCTGGCGCCGTTCCTTCGATGTCTGCCCGCCGGCGCTCGAGCCGGGCGATAGTCGCGACCCCCACACGCAGGAGCAATACCGCGACATCGCGCCCGACCAGCTACCCTACACCGAGTGCCTCAAGGACACGATTGCCCGCGCCTGGCCTTATTTTGAGGACGAGATTCGCCCCCAGATGCTCGCCGGCAAGCGCGTGCTCATCGCCGCGCACGGCAACTCCCTGCGCTCTCTCGTCATGAAGTTTGAGCACCTCACGCCCGAGGAGATCGTCAAGGTCAACATCCCCACCGGCGTGCCGCTCGTCTACACCTTCGATGCCGAGTTCAACGTCCTCGATAAGCGCTACATCGGCGACCCGGCAACCATCGCCGCCAAGATCGACGCCGTGGCCAATCAGGGCAAGGCGCACAAGTAGCCCCAACCTAAATCCGACGCGTGGCGCCGCACGACCCAGATGCGACGTCACGCCGCCCATACGCAGGAGCGCACCATGCTCAACCATCTCAAACAACACTTTGGCTCCCGGCGCACCGGTGGCCACGGAGGACTCGACATCGCACGGCATATCGGCCCCGGACTGCTCGTGACCGTCGGCTTTATCGACCCGGGCAATTGGGCCTCCAATATGGCCGCCGGCTCGCAGTTTGGCTACGCACTGCTGTGGATCGTCACGCTGTCCACGATCATGCTCATCGTGCTGCAGCACAACGCGGCGCACTTGGGCATCGCCACGGGCATGTGTCTCGCCGAGGCCACGACGCGCCACCTGCCCCGCCTCGTCGGGCGTGCGATACTCGGCAGCGCGTATCTAGCCACGGTCGCCACCGCCATGGCCGAAGTCCTGGGCGGTGCGATCGCGCTTCAAATGCTCTTTGGCCTGCCCGTGCGCGCGGGCTGCGTCATCGTGGCGGCGGCATCGATTGCCATGCTCATGACAAGCTCCTACAAACGCGCCGAACGCTGGATCATCGCCTTCGTGGGCGTGGTGGGACTTTCGTTTTTAGCCGAGCTTGCACTAGTCAAGGTCGACTGGCCGCAAGCCGCCACAAGCTGGATCACACCCAGTATGCCCACCGGCTCGGCCGCGATTATCGTAAGTGTCCTGGGCGCGGTCGTTATGCCCCACAACCTCTTCCTGCACTCCGAGGTCATCCAATCCATGCACTTCGAAGGCCAAGGCGAGCAGGTTATCGAAGAACGTCTGCGCTACGAGCTCTTTGACACGCTCTTTTCGATGGGTGTTGGCTGGGCAATCAACTCGGCCATGGTCATCCTGGCCGCGACGACTTTCTTTGCGCACGGCATTGTCGTAGACGACCTCGCCGTCGCAGCGGCCACGCTCTCCCCCATCTTGGGCCCGGCGAGCTCGACCATCTTTGCGGTGGCGCTGCTGTTTGCGGGCCTCTCGAGCAGTGTGACGGCGGGCATGGCGGCAGGCACCATCACCGCGGGTGTGTTCGACGAGGAATACGACATCCACGACCGACACTCCTCGATCGGGGTGGCGGCCTGTTTCGTCGGCGCAGTGACGGCATGCCTGGTCGTCAAAAATCCCTTTGAGGGCCTCATCTGGAGCCAGGCGCTGCTGTCGCTTCAATTGCCGATTACGGTCTTTGTGCTCATACGACTCACCAGTTCGCCCCGCGTCATGGGCAAATACGCCAACTCGCGCCCGCTCAACGCGTTGCTCGTAGGGATCGGCGTCATCGTGACGATTCTCGACATCGTGCTGCTAACGGGGATGTAATTGGAATGGCATGGCTGTCCAGATATAACGTCTCAATCTGTAAAACGTAAGGCCGTTTTAAACCGTCAGATAAATCAAAAGGGTCCCAGCCGGAATATCCAGCCGGGACCCTTGGACAGAGCTCTGTATGGCTAATCGCCGTGTGTCTACGAGCTACTCCTCGACGAGCTCAAACTCATCGGGGCCGACGCCGCAGACCGGGCATACGTAGTCCTCGGGCAGCTCGGGCGTGTCGACCTCAACCTCGTAACCGCAAACGGTGCACACAAACTTATACGTCTTCTTCTCCTCAGCCATGATGTTCTCCTCTCGAACGTGACTGCTGGTGTACTTACTTATTAGTATATATTCTCAATAACATAATGCAAGTATTTTTAGAACATTTCTAGCCTTGATACGACGAGGCTTTGGGCGGCGTCTTGCCCTTTAGCACCTTGTGATAGTAGTCGTACGTCAGCGGCGTCTCGTCGCTCAGGCGCTCGGCATCCTCGACCTCGCCAATAAACAGCAGATGCGTGCCCACATCCACAGTGTCGATCAAACGGCAGCTAAACAGGGCCGCCGCGTGCTCGGGCACATAGGGCATGCCCAGAGCCGTCTCGCGGGTCTCGTATTTGGCAAACTTGTCATAATCGCTGCTGGTGCGGAACCCAAAGTTACCGATGTAGAGCATGTCGGCCGTCTGATCGATCACGGTCAGCGCGAACGCTTTGGCCGATGCGATGACGCCCGAGGTGACATTGTCCTTGTTCACGGCAACCGAAATACGCGGCGGCATGGACGTCACCTGCACCGCAGTGTTGATGACGCAGCCGGCACGCAGCCCGTCTGCCGCAGCGCTCACCACGTACAGACCGCTCGGCATGGTAAAGAACGCAGTTTTGTCCATAACGATCACTCCCCTAGCTCGGGTTGGAACCTCATGAATGTATGTACCCACAAAAAAAGGCGGCACCCATAACGGACGCCGCCTTTGAGACATATGTGTCAGAACAGTAAGAAAGATGAGACGCCCGCAGTTGCGGTGAAATAGGGACTGAATAGCCCCTCAAACAGGCAAAACAGTCCGTATTCCACCGCAACTTATGCAGAGTGCCTAACGGTTGCGTTCCTTAAGGGCGCGGTCGATCTCGCGTTGGACATCACGCTTGGCCATGTCCTCACGCTTGTCGTAGAGCTTCTTGCCGCGACCCAGACCCAGCAGCAGCTTTACGCGGCCGTCGATATTAAAGTAGAGCTCCAACGGAACCAGCGCATAACCACGGTTGCGAAGTTTGCCGTCAAGAAAGTCGATCTCCTTGCGGTGCAGCAGCAGACGACGCCGACGGTCGGGATCGCGATTCCACACGCCACCATGGCTATAAGGGTGG
>CATZTY010000086.1 GCA_958424475.1 uncultured Collinsella sp. | reverse complement strand
GGCGCGACCAGAAGGTCAGCGCCCTTTCGTTTCACGTCACCTTGTCTCAAATGCGACCCGCTCGCTGGCGTTGCCAAAACATCGGTGTTGCCGTGGTAGTCATTGGGGACGTTCTTGTTTGACTAGTCGTTTAAGAACGTCCCCAATGACTAGTCAGAAATGAGCGTGGATAATCTCCCGTTTTTGGTCCCCGTGTGGGCTCAAAGTGGGAGATTATCTACGCTCGTTAGTTAAGCGTCCGAAAATCCACGCTCGTCGCTACTTGAGCCCGGGGAGGCGGGTGTAGGGGAATGAGCGCTCTAGGAATTCGGAGCAGTGGGCGTAGTCTTTGGCGAAGTAGCTGCTGTAGAGCGAATCGAGTACGTATTGCACGGCGATGTGGCTTGCGAACTGCGTGATGCGGTGCGTCATGCTCTCGTGATCGCTCATCGTAAGGTAGGCGGCAAAGCCGGGGTGAATGCGCGCGCAGTATGGCGTGCCGATGACGATGACCGGGACATGCTGGCTGCTGAGGATCGGCAAGATTTTCTTGAGGTTGGGCGCGAGGCCGCTGTAGGAGATAACGATCGCCGCGCGGTCTGAATCCGAGGTAAGCGTCGTTCGCACCTGGGCCTCGACACCGTCGTGGCACGTCGCGCTTTTACCGGCGGAGAGCAGGCGGTCGCGGAACATTCCCGCTGGATAGAGGTTGTGCGAGCCCGTGTAGATGTCGACCTGTCGGGCGTTCGCGATGAGCTTGGCGGCGTGGTCAAGCTGCGTGGGGTCGAGCAGCTCCTGCGTTTCGGCCAGCGTGGTCTGGTAGAGCCCCTCCATGCGCTCCATGACCTGCGCAGGGGTGGACGTAGCGTCGAAGGGAAAGTTGATGTCCACGTCGCGGCGGTTGCCCGATTCGGTTGCCAGGCGGATGAGCTCGACCTTGAGGTCCTTAAAGCCCTCGAGGCCGAGCTTTTTGCAAAAGCGGTGCACGCTCGCGACCGAAACATTGGTGCGCGCGGCAAATTCCTTAATAGAAAGCCCGCGGATGTCCTCGCCGATGGCAAGGGCTGCAATGCCGAGTTGTTGCTCGGTGGGGGTGAGGCCCTGCGCCTCGGTAATCGTGCGTTTGATATCCATGCGAACTCCCGCACTCGCTAAACCGGCTAAAAGGGGACAGGCTTATTTTGGCACGTTTCGGTCGGTATCAGGAGGTGCCAGGGGCGGGGTGGCGGCGGGGTGCCGCTGCGAAAAGAAGTATCGGGTTTGGTGCGCCCGCTTCTGCCCGTCCCGTGCGCAGGCGATACTCGGCTTATCGACCCGCGATGCAAAGGAGACGCTCATCCCACGAGCACTACCGGGAAGGGCTCGCGATTCGAGTCCCCACCTTAGCATTTGAACTATTTAGCACTATAATCACCATAGGCATGCGCAAAACGTTGCGCTTAATCAAGAGGAGAAAACGTATGGGTCTGTTTGATATGTTCAAGAAGAAGGCTGAGCCCGTGGCATCTGCTGCTCCGGCCTCCATCTCTGCTTCTGCCGGCGCCGACGTACTGTGCTCGCCCGTCAAGGGCAAGGTCATCAAGATGGCCGACGTGCCCGATCCCGTTTTTGGCGGCGAGGTTCTGGGCAAGGGCTGCGCCGTGTGGCCCGAGGACGATCTGGTCTACGCTCCCTGCGACGGTAAGGTGACCGTCACCATGGGTCACGCCGTGGGTCTGCAGTCCGATAGCGGCATCGAGGTTCTGGTGCACGTTGGCGTCGATACCGTCAACATGAACGGCGACGGCTTCGAGGGCTTCGTCAAGGCCGACGACGTTGTGAAGGCCGGCCAGCCCATACTCAAGATCGACCGCGCCAAGATCGCCGCTGCCGGTTACAAGGACTGCGTCGTGGTGGCCGTGTCCAACACCGCCGAGTTTGCCGACGTCGAGCTCACCGTTGAGGCAGAGTCCGCCGTCGCCGCCGGTGACGCCATCGTTAAGGTCGTCCGCAAGTAAACTGCGGCATCCAAAGGATGTGCAAGGGTGGTCGGGTTTTCCGGCCACCTTTTTTATTGCATCGCGGGGAAGCGTTTTATTGTACGTTGGGCGGGCTTGCAAACCGTTCGGACGCTAAAACGAACCGACCGCGCCTTCGCGTTGCCGAGGGTGTTCATAAGTGGATAGTATGGGCTTACTTATTACAACGTGCGCCACGTTTGGGAAGCGCGGTGCCGCTCATTGGGAGGAACAACATGAAAAAGAAGCTGCTGCTTGCGCCCCTCATGGCCGTCTTGGTTGCATGCGTGGTCGTGCTTTCCGGCTGTGGAGGTCCTTCGGTTGAGGAGCTCATCACCGAGGATCTTACGACGCAGTTTGACGAGGTCAAGAACGGTGGCGACGACTTCCTCTCTGGTCTGGAGGAGGCTTCGGGCGACGAGTTCGAGCAGCTGGGTATCGATCCCAAGGAGTATGCCAAGACCTATCTCGAGGGCTTTGACTACAAGATCGGCGACGTGACGGTCGACGAGGACAAGGGTGTCGCGACCGCCGAGGTCTCTATCACATGCAAGTCTATGAACAAGATCGTCGAGGACTTCTCCACCCAGTATCAGGAGAAGGTCGCCGCGCTTGACACGGTTCCTTCCGATGACGAGCTGTACAAGATGGCCGGTCAGGTTATGGTCGATGTGACCAAGGCCACCGAGCCCAGGAAGACCACGGTTATCTTCAAGTACACCTGCAACGACGATGGCGAGTGGTCTGCCGACGACTCCGTCAACTCCGAGATGATGGATGCAATGCTGAGCTAGGGGGGGTTACGCGGTAGTTCGTTACGGCGTTTTACCAAACGCCGTAACTGCTCGACGCTGCAAACGCCCCTAAGCGGCAATCTGACGTTCAATTTCAAGGGCGCGACCAGAAGGTCAGCGCCCTTTCATTTCACGTCACCTTGCTCGCTTAGGGGCGTTTTCGCTGTCCGCCCTCTACCTGCGGCGTTGCCATGGTGGTCATTGGGGCGGCACTTGGGGACGTTCCTTTTCTAGTCATTGGGGACGTTCTTAAATGACTAGGCGGCAGCTGGGGACGTTCCTTTTCTGCCGGCAGTTGGGGACACTCCTTGTGCCAGCGTTGCATCGAGTGCTTGGGAAACCGCGACCCGGTTTTTGGCCGAATAGTGGGTCGCATTTTCCGGATGGGGCGGGTAGCGGAAAGTGCGACCCGGAATATTGCTCTGAAACGGGATGCGGTTTCCCTGATGCGTCTCAAACGGAAAGCGCATCCCATTCCGGAGCTCCAAAACGGGATGCGCTTTCCGCGCGGAAGAATTGTCGCAGCTGCGTTAAGCAGTGTCGCTCGTTACTCGCCCAGGATTAGCGCTGCGAGCTCGCCCTGGGTGTCCACCACGTAGTCGGCGCCGGCGGCTTCCAGCTCTGCGCGGCCGCGGAAACCCCAGCTGACGCCCGCACTCTTAAGGCCGGCGTTGTGGCCGGTCAGGATATCGACATTGGAATCGCCCACATAGAGCGTGGTCGACGGATCGGCGCCTAGCTCTTTCATCACATGCAGTGTGACGGGCGCCTCGGGCTTGGGGGGAAACGCATCGACGCGGCCCTGCACCAGCGCAAAGCGCTCGGAACCAAAATACTTCTCGATAAGCGGAGCCGCCGAGACGTGGTCCTTGTTAGTGAGCACGGCAAGCTGCACGCTCGCCGCGTGCAGACGGTCGAGCATCTCGATCGTGCCGGCATAGGGAGCGGTGTGGTCCTCCTTGTGCTCGCCGTAGTAAGCCCTAAACTCGGCAAGCGTCTGCTCAAACATGCGGCCGTCGCCTGCGTACTCGGCGGGCATAAAGCGCTCAACCAGCTTGAGCATGCCGTTTCCCACCTTGTAGCGGTACTCGTCTACGGCGAACGTGGGCCAGCCGTGCATCTCGCAGGTATGGTTGCCGGCGGCTGCCAGGTCCTCGAGCGTGTTGAGAATGGTGCCGTCCAGATCAAAAATCACATGGGAAAAAGCTGCTGTCATGAAAGCTCCCGTCATTGGGTTCCAAAACGCACCTCATAATACTGGGCATGCGTGCCGGGCATGTTTGGAATCTGAATATCTTTAATAGCCCTGAGCCTTTGTCGCTAGCAAATTCTCGGCAGCTGCTCTCCCACGAGCATGTCGAGGATGCGGGTCGAGCCCCAGCCGGTGCGTACGCGCACGGCGGGACGGGCGCCCTCGGCAAGCGGCAGCACGCGACCGATGATGGCGGCGTTCTCGCCGTAGTGGGCGGCGCGCATGGCCGCCAGCGCGGCATCGGCCTGCTCAGCCGGCACCACGGCGACCATCTTGCCCTCGTTTGCCACCTGCAGAACGTCGTAGCCGAGCATCTCACATGCTGCCTGCACGTCGGGGCGTACGGGCACGGCATCCTCGTCGATCTCCATGGCAACATCGCTGGCCTGGGCAAACTCGTTGAGCGTGGATGCCAGGCCGCCGCGCGTGGGGTCGCGGAAGCAGCGTGTGTCGGGTGCTGCGGCCAGAACGTCGGCAATCAGGTGGTTGAGCGGTGCGGCATCGCTTTCGATCGTGCTCGAAAACGCCAAGCCCTCGCGTTGGCTCATGATGGCGATGCCGTGGTCGCCCAGCGTTCCCGATACCAGAATGACATCGCCGGGGCGGCAGTTGGCGCCGCTGAGCGCCACGCCCGTGGGAACCTCGCCCACGCCGGCGGTATTGATGTAGACGCCGTCGGCCCCGCCGCACTCGACCACCTTAGTGTCGCCCGTGATTATGGACACGCCCGCCTCGCGCGCCGTTTCGGCCATCGTCTGCACAATCTGGTGGAGCTTATCCATGGGATAGCCCTCTTCGAGGATAAAGCCGCACGACAGGTAGCGCACGTTGGCGCCCGAGGTCGCGACATCGTTGACGGTTCCGCACACGGCAAGGCGGCCGATGTTGCCACCGGGGAAGAACTGCGGCGAGACTACAAAGCTGTCGGTCGACATGGCGATGCGCCCGCTCGCGGGCAGTGCGGCGACGCCGGCGTCGTTGCCCTCGAGCAGCTCGGGCGACCCAAAGGCATCCAAAAAGACCTCGTCGATGATACGTTTCATCATCTGGCCGCCAGAGCCGTGGCCCAGCAAGACAGCGCTATCGGAGATACTATGGGACATATCGAAAACTCCAATCATGGGAGGTGTCAGCGCGCGGGGGCGTTCGGGCTAGACTCGGTAACGGTAGTATGCTGCGCAGCTGCCCTCGGAGCTCACCATGCACGGGCCGACGGGGTGCTCGGGCGTGCAGGTGCGGCCAAAGAGCGGGCAGCTGCTCGGCGCAATGGCCCCGCGCAGCACGTCGCCGCAGCGGCACCCGCGCGGCTCGACCGTCGCCTCAACGGGCACGTCAAAGCGAGTGCGGGCATCAAAGCGCGAGAACTCGGGGCGGATGGAAAGGCCCGAGTTGGCAATCAGCCCCAGCCCGCGCCATGTGGTATCGCAAGGCTCAAACA
>CATZTY010000085.1 GCA_958424475.1 uncultured Collinsella sp. | reverse complement strand
ACAACAGGAAAATGAGGTCCATTTTGCCGCCAGCTGCGCGTGAATTGACTAGATGAATCTGTCGGTCGGGCTCCTCGGCAAGAACCATATCGCGAGCCGTGGCTGCCGCGTTGTAGCTGCCCGACACGCCCTCAGAGATCGGCATGCAGATGGTCTTGTCTGCCAATTTGAAGAGCTCGGCCCACTCCCCTACGCTGGGACAAGCGCTCGAAGAAGCGTTCGTCTCCGCCTGAACAGCGCAGTTGAGCTCATGCACATCGAGCGAAAGGTCATCGACGAATTCACGCTCCCCCACTCGAATTTTGAGGGGCGCAAATGCAAAGGTGGTATGGGGTGCGGTCGGTTGCCAATCGCGAAGGTTGCAGCTTGAATCGGAGATAAGTGCCCAGCTCATAGAGGGTCCTTTCTAATTGTTCCTCAACAATTATAGCCATCTTGCAAACTGAATGTACGGCTATCTAGTTTTGAATACTAGATAGCCGTACAAGATTAGAGAAAAAAGAATGGACCTCGCGACTTAAAGCCACGAGGTCCACATTCACACGCTGTGTAAGATGACTTAGTAACGCACGAAGATATAGTTGTTGTTCATGCCAGCGGCAACGGAGCTGATGATAACACCCGTGTTGTAGTCGGAAGCATGAATCATCTGTCCACCACCGATGTAAATGCCGGTGTGGTACGAGTTGACCACAACGTCACCGGGCTGCGGATCGGACACACGCGTCCAGCCCATAAAGGTACCCGTGGTGCCCAGGCGGCAATAGCGACCAGTGAGGCAATAGCTAACAAAACCAGAGCAGTCGAAGCTGTTCGGGCCAATTCCGCCCCAGGAATAAGCACAACCAAGCTTACTGTATGCACGCGAGACAACAGAACCGCCGTCGACGGACTGGCTCGGAGCAGAAGGCGTCGGAGCCGGAGCGGGCGTGGGGGGCTGCGGCGTCGGAGCAGGTGCCGGCGTAGGAGCCGGAGTGTTGCCGCCCTGGTTGTTGTTATTGCTGGTCTGGCCACCGTTGTTGGTGTTCTCGGTCGTACCGGCAGTCTCGTTGCTCACCGTGGCCTTCTCGGCGGTGCTGGCGTTGATGCCGGCCTGCAGCGCGGCGTTGGCCACGGCCTCTGCGGCAAGCTCGGCCTGCAGCTGCGAATCCAGGGAGTTTACGACGTTCTGGGCTTCAGCCTGTTGAGCGTTAAGCTCGTCGACCTTCTTTTGCGTGGCGGCGACGTTCTTCTCCTGCTCGGTCTGCTTATCGGTGAGCTGCTGCTTAAGATCCTTGACCTCTTGAATGGTCTGAGCCTGCTTATCGGAAACTTTGCCGTAGTAGAACAGACGGTTGAGCATATCGCTCAGGTCATCGACGCCCGTCAGAACCTGAAGCAGGCTCAGGCCGCCGGTTTTGTACTCGCCGGCGACATAGGTCGAGAGCTTGGCCTGACCATCGGCGATCTCCTGCTGCTTTTGCGTGATCTCGCCAGCAGTCTGATCGAGCGCCTGCGTCTGCGTGGCGAGCTCATCGTAAATCTGCTGGGTTTGGGTACCGATCTGCTCGAGCTTAGTACGAGCAGCGGCAAGGTCGGATGCGGTATCGGCGTAGGCAGGAGCCGCGAGGCCCAAGCCCAAAACACAAGCGAGGGTTGCCGTAGCAGCGCAGCGTGCCATGTTTTTGTGCGTGTTTGCTGTGCGCATGTAGCTTCCTTTCCAGTAACTAAGGGTAACGGCTAGTCCACCGTCACCAGGCTAAAGAGCTCCACATCGTCATCAGGCGGCGTGAGCTTCTCGCGCGGGTTGAGAAACGCAAGCTCAAGGATACAACCGTAACCGACAAGCTTTGCGCCCATATCTCGCACCAGTTTACCTGTTGCCTCGACGGTTCCGCCCGTCGCGACCAAGTCGTCCAGAATCAACACGGTATCTTTAGAGCTGATAGCGTCGGCATGGATCTCAATGGAATCCGTTCCGTACTCGAGCTCGTAGCTCTGGCTTACGGTCTCGCGCGGTAGCTTGCCCGGTTTACGTGCGGGAACAAAGCCGGCGCCAAGGGCTACAGCCACCGGTACGCCAACCATAAAGCCGCGAGCCTCGGGACCCACGACCTTGGTGATTCCCATGCCGGCAAAGTGCTCGGCGAGGGAATCGGTCATGGCTTTGAGCGCCTCGGGATTGCCAAAGAGCGGCGTGATGTCTTTAAAGATGACTCCGGGCTCGGGATAGTCGGGGATGTCGACGATTTGAGATTCGAAGTCGTACATTTCAGGACCTTTCAATGGGTTGCCGGATAAGCGGCAGCGGTTATTTGGCCGCGGTGGCGGTGCCGGATTGCGAAGGGGGGACGACCTTGAGCGGCTTGACGAGAGAATCCTCGTGCGAAGCCGGCGCGGCTATCTCTTCGTTTTTGGCCTTGGTGGACTCGCAGCGAGTGATTTCCTCATCGAGCGCATCGATGTCGGCGTCCTCGACCACGGCGTTGAGCGACTCAAAAACGCGGTTCTTGAGCAACGCAGTGTGCACACCTTCCGTCAGGTCGTGAAGCTTCTTAAACGCACGCTCGAGCTTGGCGTCGCGCTCGTCATCGGAGGTATCCATTCCGAGCATGCTCACGAGCACCTGCTCAAACATCGAGGACTCGCGGTTGGCGGAAGACACGTACTGACGCAGGTTGCGCGGCTCGATATGGAAGCGTGACAGCTCGGAGCAGTAGCGGATGATCGGGAAATCGCGACCATCGACGAGCTCACGATTCTGCGGACTCTTGATGATGCGAATGAGGTCGTTCTCGGCGAGCGAGCGGATAAACGAAATCTCGACGCCCAGCATATCGGGAATGGTCTCAATGGGATGCAGCTTTTGCTTAGTCTCTTTGGGCTCCGTCTTGAGCGGAACATCGGACAGCAAGCCCACCTCGTAAGCGAGCGTTGACAGGTCCGTGGCGTTTTCCAAGCGCTGCTTAATCACGTTGAGCGGCATGTAGCGGGTCTTCTGCAAGTGCAGGATGACCTCTAGGCGATCAACGTCCTCCTTAGAGTACTGACGGTATCCCTTAGGCGTACGATGAGGGGTAATGAGCCCCTCATCCTCTAGAAATCTAATTTTTGAGTTCGAAAGATCGGGGTATGCGCCTCGAAGTAGGTTGACGACTTGGCCGATACTCAGATAGTTGCGTTCGGCCATGCCCTACTCACCGGTTTCGATGCGCTCCGGCGTGCTCTCGTGGTAGATGAGCGTAAACGTACCGATCTGGACGGAAGAACCGTCGTGCAGCGGGGCTGCATTGACGATGGCACCGTCGACCCAGGTGCCATTGAGCGATCCCAAGTCCTCGATGCGAGCGCCGAGGCCCTCGCGAATAATGCGCGCGTGGCTGCGCGAAACAGTCATGTCATTGAGGAAGATGCCGTTTGCAGGATCGCGGCCGATGGTGGTCACGTCGTCCTCGAGCTCAAAGGCGGCACCGGTCTGCGGACCCTTGACGATGGACAGAACGGGGGCGGTGATGCGCACGTTGGCCATAAGGTCGGGAACGGTGACGTCGCTTGAAGGCACGCGGAATACGCAGGTAGCGTCAGCAGTCTTATCATTCTGAGGCATATTGTTAACCATGTTGTCCATGACAACCCCTAACTTATCGCGGACGTGCCGCAAATAATGAACCGTACGTAATCATACCCCAACGAATCAGTCTTCGATTTCAGGGTTCAGAAAGTCGATGTCCTCGTCCTCGGGATGCGCGAGAGCCTGTTTAATGGCCGCTCCGCCCTTAATGGAGTAGATGACAGCCGTGAGCATGGAGAAGATCACGCCGCCGTACACAAAGAAGATGCCGAGGGGCACCGAGCTTCCGTTGAGACCCGGGAAGGCCGTAAGGGTTGAAGGTAAAAGATGCAGCCCGTCAATAACGGGGAAACCGAGCAGCATGAGCGAGAAGCCGGTCATGAGCAGCGCTGTCGCAATCTTTCCGGGGAAGACGACGTCGATGGGGCGAGGGTGGTAATGGCGCACGATGAGCGACCCGATACCCAGATAGATATCGCGACCGATGATGAGTACGCAGACCCAGATGGGCAACTCGCCGCGCACCACCAGACCCAGAACGCCCGTAAACAAGAGCGCGCGGTCGCAGATGGGGTCCATGACTTTGCCGAGCCACGAGACCGTCTTGGTCATGCGGGCGATCTGTCCGTCCATCCAGTCGGTGGAGGCGGCGATGGCATAGATCACGATGGCGACGACGCGGTTGTTGTCCGTCACAAACAGGTACAAGAAAACGAGCGTGAGGACCAGGCGCGTAAAGGTAATGAAATTGGAGATCGTAAAGATCTTATTCGACGGGTAATCGGAAGTGCCGATAAGCTCCTTTTTGATCTTCTTTTTGATGCCCACAGGACTCCCCCGCTGGTAAACGACAAAACTTTCGATACTATACCCGTTCCGGCGATGTCTATCCAGCCAAGCCATAGAGAGTCCAGACATGTGGAGGGTGCTTTTAGGCGGCGGGGGATTTCGCATTCGTGTACATCAGCCTCCAAACATGTCATAAATTGTCGTTTTTGGAGGCTGGCGTACAAGTTTTTGTTGAGCGAAAGTATCGATCAAGAAAACCGCTGATTCTTCGTTGCTTACCACGTTGATTCTTGATAAAAAAAGGTCAGGCACTAGGTGCCTGACCTGCAAACTTCTGGTCGGGACGACTGGATTCGAATCAGCGACCCCTTGACCCCAGCGGGGTCAGAATGACCCTGACCTGTGCTAATTTTGTTAAAACACGCGCAAATAGCGCAAGTAGCGCATTTCCGCGTATGTAAATTTTACCAGCTCAGCGCGGTTTGTCCAGATAGCATATTATCGGCTTCGAGGAGCGCGGTGCAGCCGATGACTTAATCAACGGGGGTAGGAGCCCCGAATCGTCGTCTCTCTGGGTTCCCGCAGGTGGGCCCTCCTGTTTCTAATCAACTGCGGATTCAGGAGCTATGTGGTCAATATAATACCGTTGAACCCGCGTATCGATACCGCTCGGCCATTCGCCTCGCCCCCGTCGCACGCATCTTCATTCGGTCTGTCATTATTAATCTAACGATGCTTTGGGAAATGTAGGTGCTTCTAAATGTACTGTCGACTTCTTCTCAAACTAATCCTAAGAGACAGGGCCGCATGGATCTCTACGCTCGTTCTCGCTGCAGCCTTCTCCATCCCCATCGCGTTCAATTCACCCATTTACGGCCCCTTCTTTATGAAGCAGGGCATGCAGAGCTTTGTCGACGCATTCAATACGCGCGCACCCCAAGCCAACGGCATAGACCTATCGCCAGAGCAGCAAGTCGACGCGGAGCTTGCAAGATACGCGAACGCCGCTCTTGCCGCCCAAACCGACGCCGCCTTTCTCGATTCTGCCGAGAGCTACTACGCGCTCATGGGCGAAGGCTTCCAATCCGGGTCCATCGTGGGAGACCGAGAGACCAATGACGCGGAG
>CATZTY010000084.1 GCA_958424475.1 uncultured Collinsella sp. | reverse complement strand
TCGGCGCTCTTAAAAGCGCCGAGTAACCCGCCAAAAAGGGACAGGTTCACTTTGGCAGGTTAATCTGGGCAAACGCCGGACAACCATTAGGTGGCCCGGCGTTTGCCCCGCTTTGCTGGGGATGTCTGTCGTTCAGTGCTCTTACTGGCCAGTCCAGTGTTGCGCATAGCTTTTAATGTCTTCGGTAAAACCGTCAAGATCGTCGAGGGTAATCACGCTGTCGATAAGCAAATTGGCTATCTCACGGTGCATTGTACTGCGGCGAAGGTCGTTCACCAGCACTCCTGAGGACAGCTTATCCCTATTGATACGCTCTTCTAGCGCCCAAAATCTACTGGACGCTTCGCTGTCGCCGTTCAGCATCTCAACGTACCGGCCGATGAGCTTTTCCATATAACGTTCTTGCCATTGAGGAAGCATTTTCTTAAACAGCTTCCAGTCGCTTTCGGCTACGTCGCGCATATGTTCTCCGCTCGTCAAACGGGCTTTCCATTTGCCTTTCATTCTATTTGGTTTTCGCTCGCAGGCGTGGACGAGAGGCTCTCTTCAGCCTTCGAGATTGAGCTTGAATGATCCGTTGCCACAAAATGGACCTATCTACTACGTTTGCTACCACACCCTCGACCATGACAAAGATTGTAAAAATAAAACCGCAGGTAGAAAGCTTGCCAGTTTTCGAAAAAGGCGGGTATGGTCGGCCCCTTCGGGCTAAACGTAGTAAATAGGCCCTTTTCTTGGCGCGCGGTCAGCTCAATGCTTATCTCCGTGCCGGAACTGACCCAATTGTTTGTTAGTTGCGGTGATATAGGGACTGTTTGGCGCTTTGGAGCCTCAAAACAGTCCCTATATCACCGCAACTTGGAAGGGACGGGCGGTGTCGGATGAGTGGCGCTGGCGGTTTAGGCCTGTTTGCGGTGCTTCCATTGTTTGCGGCACCAGTGCATAAGCGCTTTTACGATGGGAATCGTGATGAGGATGACCCATGCGGGATGGGGCTGTCCCAGGCAGAGCCACATGTAGAGGAACCAAGTTATGGCAGCTGCCGGGTAGACGGCGTCGACAAGCTTTGACAGATGACGTCGGTCGATGAAATCGCCAAGCGCGTAGTAGACGGGAATCAAAAAGACGAGGAAAAGTCCCGTAGTCCACACGCCGCAAATAATGCCGAGTGCCAGATAGGCGAGGGCGACAAGAACGGGAAAGGGGAACTTATTCCACGCGCGACCGAGCTTGGTGTGGAAATGCTTGCCATGATGGTCGAGCTTGTCGCGTGCCTCTTTCCAGCTGGAGAATTGTTCACCGTCGATAACCACGGTGCCATCGGCATTGGTGTGCACGCTGTGCCCGTCGTCCTCTAGCGTGTCAATATGTACGCCGCCCGGCCCCACGTGCACCTCTTCACCCTTGCGGTCGTTGGTCACATGGATGCCGCTCCAACCAACATGTACTTCCTCGCCTTTATTGGGATCAATGACGTGGATACCGCGCGCGAGGGAAATATCGACAAGTGGCTTGTCGCCGCAATCGGCGTGCTCGGCAGAATCCTCAGCCTCGCCAGCCACATCCGCCGTCTCGGTGTCGGCACTGCCGTCCTCAAGGTCGTCGGCATCGCTAGCCGCTTCCCCATACAACAGCTCGTCCAACGACACGCCATACAGTGCGGCGAGCGCAATAAGGTTATCGGTATCGGGTGAGGACTCACTGCGCTCCCATTTACTGACAGCCTGGCGACTTACGCCCAGTTGGGCAGCAAGGGCCTCCTGAGAAAGACCGGCAGCTTTGCGGCGATCGACGAGACGCTGTGCCATCGCAAGGTCCATGGTGGTTCCTTTCATGTGGCGACCGTAATCGAATGAGGCGAGTATGCCGAAAACAACCGGTAGCGACCACCATTTCTAGTTAGAATCTGCCCCAACCCTACCGCAACTACCAGTAGCAACCCCTAACGACCTGCCATTTCATGACAAATGTCAGTGCAAATAACAACCAAGAGCCCTCTCGATAAGTTGCGGTGGAATAGTTCCCGTTTGGCATAGCAGAGCCATAAACGGGAACTATTCCACCGCAACTTACTATTAGGCCACGCACTCGCAGAGTAGCTGCGGGTGCGTGGGGTAGGATGCGGCGTGCATTTTTGGGAGTATTCAGCAGCCGAGGATGCCTGCATACTGGATTTTGGGCGAAAGGCAGGCACCATGGGGCACATCCTGTGGAAAATGAGCGGCTCTTGAGGCGCTGGGGGCTCTTAATCAGGGCTTTCAGCGCAGTTTTGCGCGCCTGCGGACTTCGGGATGCTGAATACTCCGGAATTTGCACGCCGCCCCCGGGGGTACCTGTGGACAAATAGCAACCGCCCCGCCGAGATATGCATTCGACGGGGCGGTTTATGCAATAAAGCGACTGTGGCACGTCGCAGCTCGCTAGAACTTGAATACCAGGACAGGTTACTCGGCGCTCTTGAGGGCGCCGACCATGTCGATCTTGTTGAGGGTACGATTGGTGGCGAGGTTGACGATAAACGTAAAGCCAAAGGAAAGCACCACGGCGAGCACGTAGCTTAGCGGCTCGACCTCGACGTCAAAGTACAGCGACGGCATCTGCAAAATGTACGTAAAACTCTCGGCCAGCAAGCCGCCCAGCGGCACGCCCAGCGCAGCGCCGATCGCCGTGAGAATCAACGTCTCCTTGTTGACGTAATGGTGCACCTCGCCGCGACGGAAGCCCAGAACCTTGATGGTCGCCAGCTCGCGTTCGCGCTCGGAGATGTTGGTGTTGGACAGCGTAAACACCACCACAAACGACAGGCACGCCGCCATAAAGGTCACAAGTACCACGACCGAATTGATAATCGTAAAGTTCGCCTCATAGTTTTCCCAATGCTCGGCCGTACTCGAAATCGAAAGCCAGCCGTCACTCTTAAGATTCTTGCTAAACGCAATCTGGTCGGCCGACGAGCCCTTAAGCAGCACAAAGGTCCCGTTAAGGCGTGCACTTCGGCCGAACGTGCGCTCATAGGTATCCTGCGTCATGTAAAGCGTGTTGCCCAGATAGTTGAGCGAAATGTCACTGACTTTGACCTTGGCAACATTGAGCGACGAATCCTGGACGTGCGCCGTATCGCCCGGCTGTATCCCCAGTACCAGCTGTGAACTCTTGCTCAGATACACGTCTCCGTCACGCAAAGACAGCGGTTCTTTGGACTCGTCCTCCAGGCGCACGTAGTCGCCCAAGTCACCCGTGCGGTCATCGGGCACCACAATCAGCTGCACGGTCTCGCTCTTGCCGCCAAACGTAAAGGTGACGTTGTCGGTCATAATCGGCAGGGTCGAGGTCACGGTCACGTTGAAATCATTGGCCGCGCTGCGCTCATCCAATGCCGCGCACGTCTGCGAAAAATCGTCGGGATTGGCGACCGCCAGCAGGTCGTAGCGCGTGATATGCCCGTACTGTTTGGGCGAAAGCGCCACCGACGTGTCGCGAATGCCCATACCGCAGATCACGAGCGCCGTGCAGCCGGCGATACCGAAGATGGTCATAAAAGCGCGCTTTTTGTAGCGGAACAGGTTACGTGCTGCCACCTTGTTCAAAAAGCCCATGCGGCGCCAGATAAAGCCGATGCGCTCAAGCAAGATGCGAGAGCCGGCGCGTGGGGCCTTGGGACGCATGAGCGAGGCCGGGGTCTCGGCCATCTCGTGGCGGCAGGCGATAATCGTAGCGCCCACCACGCCCACGGCAAACAGCGCCACCGAGACGATTGAGGACACGATGTCGTACGAAAGCAACATCTGGGGCAGCGAGTACATGTCGTCGAACACCGTAAACAGGAACAGCGGCAGGCCCACAAATCCGATGATGTTGCCGAGCACGCCGCCGATCAGACATGCCCACAGCGCATAGTCCACGTATTTGGACAGGATGCGCTCGCGTGAATAGCCAAGCGCCTTGTACAGGCCAATAAGCGTGCGCTCCTCCTCGACCATGCGCGTGGCGGTGGTAAGACTGATGAGCACAGCGACGACAAAGAAGATAAATGGGAAAACCGTGGCGATGGCCTCGATCGAAGAACTGTCGCTCTCGACGCTCGAGTAGCTTGCGATGTTACCGCGGTCCTGAATGTACCAGGTGCATTCGCCCAGATCGGAAAGCTCGGCGCGGGCATCGGCAAAATGCTGGTCGGCGGCGGCGCGGCGCTGGTCCAACTCGGCCTGAGCCTGGACGCGCTCCTCGCTGCCCTCGGCCATACGGTTGATGTTATCCTGCTCGATCCCAAAGAGCATGGCGGCCTGACGCTCGGCCGTATCCAAGCTTGTCGGCGTGTCAACCGTCAACTCCTGGACGCGCGCCTTCTCACGCTCCTCGCGGATCTTCTCGATGTTGCCTTTGACCTCGTTGATCTTTGCCGTGTAGGCATCCGAATAGGAGTTAAGACTCTTGGCTCCCTCGACGATCACGTGGACTGCGGAGTAGGAAGAAGATGTCGCGGCATCCTCGCTCACATAGAACTTATAGTCCGCAGCCGAAGCAGCGCGAAAGGCGTTGACTGTCGAGTCGGAGCTCACGTCGGTAGGATCGAGGACCTCGGCCGTAATGGTGTAATCGCCCGCGGCAAACTGATCCTTGGCACTTTGGTTGGACGAGCTCGCGTCATTGGCGGCAAAACTCACCGTATCGCCGAGCTTTTTGCCCGAAGCCTTCAGGAACTTCGAAGTCACCGCGACTTCATCGGCGCTCTCGGGCAAATCGCCGCTCACCAGCACCGGCTGATCGATATTCTCCTTGGAGAGACTTTGCACGACCACGCGCTCGCGCGTTGTGCCCACGGCGGTGTAGGCGGTCTCAGTGTAGATGCCCTCGGCCGTCTCGACGCCATCGACCTTTTGGATGGCGTCGAGATCATCGTCGGTCAGGCCATAGGTCGACTGCACGTTAATGTCATAGACATTTTGCTGGTCGAAGTAGGCGTCAACCGAATCGCACAGGTCCTCGCAACCCGCCTTAAGGCCGCACATCACGCTCACGCCAAGCGCGGTGATGACCACGATTGACAAGAAGCGCTTAAGACTGCCTCGGATTGTGCGGTAGATGCCACGGCGAAAAACCGTCGGCACCATATCGTTTGAGCTTTGGGCAGTGCGGTAGGTCGTAAAATCCTGCTCGCGCTCCGTGTTCTGCGCGTCGCGGCGTAGGCTGTTTTGGCGGTCTTGGTCCATGGGCGCTACCACTCGATCGTCTCGATAGGCACGGGATTTTGCTGGACCGTCTCGCTCTCCACGCGACCGCTCTTAAAGCGAATCAGGCGATCGGCCATGGGCGCGAGCGCGGAGTTGTGGGTGATGATAATGACCGTAATGCCCTGCTTGCGGCAGGTGTCCTGCAGCAGTTGCAAGATCTGCTTGCCGGTTTTGTAGTCGAGTGCACCCGTGGGCTCGTCGCACAAAAGTAGCTTGGGGTTCTTGGCCAGCGCGCGGGCGATGGACACGCGCTGTTGCTCGCCGCCC
>CATZTY010000083.1 GCA_958424475.1 uncultured Collinsella sp. | reverse complement strand
CGCGATGCCAAGGCCGCCGGCGTGACCGAGGGCGTCGCCGCCCGGGATGCCGCCCTCATGGGCGAGCCCGCCGCCGACTCCACGCAGGTGCCCGCACCCACCTACCAGCACAGCTCGCTCGACTGGCGCGACTGGTGGTGCTCGGACGACGCACAGATCTACCAGTTCATCGGTCAGGACAACATCTATTTCTACTGCATCGCGCAGACCGCCATGTGGGAGGCCCTGGGCTGGGACCTCACGCAGAGCACCGTCAGCGCCTGCTACCACCTGCTCTACATGGGCAAAAAGGCCAGCTCGTCCTCGCAGACGCCTCCCCCGCCGGCAGACGACCTGCTCAACCACTACACCTGCGAGCAGATGCGTGCGCACTGGCTGTCGCTCGGCCTGTCCGAGAAGCCGGTGAGCTTTAGCCCTAAGGCATACGACACGCGTGTGACCGGCAAGGACAAGGACGGCAACGAGGTGCGCGCCTGCGACGACAAGCGCGTTATCGACCCGGCCCTTAAGGAGAGTGCGCTGCTGACTGGCGTGTTCAACCGTCTGGCCCGCAGCTGTTTCTACGGCGTCGCCGTCAAGGAGGGCGACGAGAGCCCCTACCGCAACGGCTGCATCCCCGCCGGTGCCGCTTCTGACACCGTGGTCGAAGCCGCCCAGCAGGCAGCCCTCGCCTTTGAGCAGGCCATGTACAAGTTCGAGACGCACCGCGCACTCGCCGTGTGCGACGACTACCTGCGCGCCGCCAACAAGCGCTGGAGCGATGCCTCCAAGGCCGCCAACAAGCTCGAGGGTAACGAGGCAAACGCCGCGATGACGCAGGCCCTCGTCGACGCCTTTACCGAGCTGCGCGTGGCGACTGTGCTCATGCACGGTATTGTGCCGGCCGGCTGCGAGCTCATCTGCGAATATTTCGACGTCGATCCGGTCGCCTTCTTTAGCTGGGATAACATCTTTGCCTCCACGGACGAGTTTGTGGAGAGCCTGGGCGAGAAGCCCGGTGAGCACCGCGTGAAGCCGCTGCCCCCGCGCTTCGACTTCTTCAGCAAGCACGAGAGCCAGTACTAAAGCACGCCTGCAGCAACGCGCCCAGAACAATCATTTAGGTGGAAGGAAAGACGGATGTCCAAGTCGCGTCGTCGTAAGCAGAAAAAGCAGGTTAAGCCCGAGCTCAAGCTTAGGCAGTTTGCCTCCACCGAGCTTTCCGACCAGCTTGCCGCCCTTCCCTGCGGCGCCGACCTGCCGCGCTTTATGGTCGACACGGTCGCCGGCGCCTATGCGCCCGCCGATGCCGAGCGCATGATCGAGGGCTTTGGAGCCGCGGCCACACGCCCGGTCACACTGCGCGCCAACACGCTCAAGGCAACCGCCGAGGGCATCGCCGCCGCGCTCGATGCCGCCGGCATCGCGCACCAAACCGTTACCTGGTATCCGGACGCCTTTATCCTGCCCGAGGCCCAGGTTTCCGATCTGTGGGATCTCGACATCTACCGCGACGGCAAAATCTATCTGCAGAGCCTGTCGTCCATGATGCCGCCGTTGGTCCTGGGCGCTCAGGCCGGCGAGGACATCCTGGACATGTGCGCAGCCCCCGGCGGCAAGACGACGCAGATCGCCGCCCTCACCCAGGGCCAGGCACACCTCACGGCCTGTGAGATGAGCATTCCCCGCGCCGAAAAGCTTGAGTCCAACCTCCACCGTCAAGGTGCCAAAAACGTGCCCGTCATGCGCATCGACGCACGCGAGCTCGACGAGTTCTTCCGCTTTGATCGCATCCTGCTCGACGCTCCCTGCACCGGCACGGGCACCGTCATCAGCGACAACGAGAAAAGCCTGCGCGGCCTGACCGAGCAGTTGCTGAGCAAGTGCGCCCGCTCGCAGCGAGCACTTCTGGACCGCGCCATGGGCGCCCTCAAACCGGGCGGCACGCTCGTCTATTCGACCTGTTCGATCTTGCCGCAGGAAAACGAGGACGCCCTGCAAGAGGCCCTCGACAAGCATATGGACTGCGAGCTCATCCCCCTCGACGGCACGCCGAGCGAAAGCGAAGCGCGTCGCGCCCAGGATGCCGGCGAGGAGCCGCATATCGAGTGCAATGCCCTCACTGAGGCCATCGCTGCCGGCCATGTCTCGGCCGTCGCCAACGGTATGCCCGGTACGCTGACCATTCCGCCTAGCCGCGACTTTGAGGGCTTCTACATTGCCCTGATCCGAAAACGCAGCTAGCGCACGGATCAAAAACTCAACAAGCTATCTCCGTGCGCGTTTGCCCTGCTGGTCGCAATGCTGTTTAAGCATCGCACGCTCCTTGCGTTCGACCCTTTTGCCCTTAATGGCCGTGACCACAAAGTAGATGACCGCGGCGGCAACGATTGCGCCCACACACAGGCCAATCGAGCCCAACATTGCCGAAAATTCCATACCGCGTCACCTCTCTTTTAAACGGGACTTTCAAGATAGCACCTCGATCCCCGCCACCACAGCTCCTTCACGTTCACCTGCCCTTCGGTCTAACGGATGGCGCGACGGGGAAAAATCAACTCGTCAAACGATTTAGCATTCGCAATTCCGGCTGCATCGTGCCGGCCGTCGTCACACAGAATCGAGTCTCCATGGACACCCTCAACGACCTAAACGAGCGCGTCGACGCCTTTGTCGGCACCAGCTCCTTCGACACGCCTGCCGCGGCAAACGACCAAGCTCCCATCGATGTGCCCGCCGAGGTTCACGAGGACATCGTCGCCTCGGTCGATTTCTCCGAGGTCGAGCTCGCAGACGAGTTCACCGAGCCCCAGGCAGCCGTGACTCCCAACGGACTGCTCCCCATGGAGCCGCTGCCCATCGACGGGCGTTTGCGCAAGGCGGCCCTCCGCATGCCCGACGAGATCGAGGAGGCCAGCGGCTTTACGCTCTTCGGCCGTCGTATCAAATCGCTCATCTACACCACCGATGTCGCGGTTATCCGCAACTCCAACGCCGACGCCGTCTTTGCGGTCTACCCTTTCACGCCGCAGCCCGCCATTACGCAAGCGCTGCTGACCGTCGCCGAGTGCCCGGTCTTCGTAGGCGTGGGCGGCGGAACTACGACCGGTAAGCGCTCCGTGCAGATGGCAGCCGTCTCCGAGATGCAGGGCGCGGCGGGCTGCGTGGTCAACTCCCCCGCTACTGCCGAGATGGTCGAGCACATCACCAACATCGCCGACATCCCCGTCATCGCCACGGTCGTTCGCTGCGACGACGATGCCCACGCCAAGGTGCGCGCTGGAGCCAAGATCCTCAACATCGCAGCCGGCAAGAACACGCCCCAGGTCCTACGCGAGCTGCGCGAGCACTATCCCAACCTGCCGCTTATCGCGCCGGGCGGCAAGACGCCCGAGAGCATCCGCGAAACCATCGCCGCCGGCGCCAACGCCATCATCTGGACGCCGCCTTCGGCCCAGCAGCTACAGGCCGACATGATGCAGCGTTATCGCAAGATGAAGGAAGACGCCACACCTGTCATCTCGCGCGACGATGTGCCCATTATCGACCAGGTCGCCGCCGCCGAAGTCAGCCAGGTCGAGAACATGAATCCCGACGTGCCGATTCCCGACGAAGTCATCGAGCGCGTCGCTTCGATCCACGAGCGCGTCGAGGAACATCGCACCAACCGCGGCCTCAAGCCGTCACTGCACGGCTTTTTCTTCCGCGGAAAGAAACGCTAATCGTAACAGCAAGGCCCGCCCCACAAACGTGAGGCGGGCCGTTTTCGTTTGAGCAATCATGCAGCGACGTGATGGGGCAAATTAATCCACGCGCTTGTCGCCCATAAAGAAGAGCGCCACCGTACCAGGTCCGGTATGCGAGCCAATCAGAGTACCGATGTCATTGATCTCAATCTTGCCTTTAAGCTGCGGAACCTGTTCCTCAATCAGCGCCGCACCGCCTCGGCATCCTCGCGGCACGCCGACTGCGACATGATGCACTTACCCGAATAATCCGCACCGTCCTGTACGTGTGCCATCATGGTCTTAACCATCTCGGAAATCGCGCGCTTCTTAGTGCGAATCTTCTCACGTGGCGACAGCTTACCTTCGCAATCGACCGTCATAAGCGGGCAAATCTTAAGCGCCGTGCCGATGATCGCGCTCGCGGCCGAAATGCGACCGCCGCGCAGGTAGCTCGACAGATCGGTCGAGAAGAACCAGTGGTGCAGGTTGAGCTTGTGCTCCTCGATCCAGGCAGCCGTCTCGTCGAGTGAAGCCCCGCTATCGCGCACATCGGCGGCATATTCCAACAACAGGCCAAAGCCCGAAGACGCCGCCAGCGAATCGATGACGCGCACCTTGCCGCCCTCGGGATAGCGATCCGCAAGCATCTGCGCCGCGACGCAGGCCGATCCATACGTGCCCGAAATACCCGACGACAACGTCAGGTGCAGCACGTCTTTACCCTCGGCAACAAACGGCTCCCAAAACTCCTCGTACTCACCCACGCTCACCTGAGACGTCTTGGGCATGGCGCCCGCGGCAATCTGGGCAAAAAACTCGTCCGGTGTAATCGACTGGTACAGATCGTCCGTATAGACAACATCGTCGATCTCGTAATGAAAACACACGACAGGGATATTGCGCGACGCAAAGAACTCACGGGTTCGGTCGGCGGCGGATTCACAGGTCAGGACAAAATCACTCATATGAGGCTCCTTACTCATTGCTGCGCAAATTATCGCACAGTGAGCCTACATACGGTACATATGTCCACTATTTACCAAATCGAACCAAAAATAGCGAACATCTTTACTACCATCGTCTCCACCGGCCCCACGCATAAATATCTGAGAAAACACCTTCTGTCGTCTCCACTCAACCGCCATATCCACCTCAACTAAATCGATTTACCAAACCGTTCAGCCGACAATTCAGCCGCCGGCGCAAAATCGAAACAAAAGCGGCGCATACTGATAAACGTTTGACGCTGTTTATCAGTTTTACCAGCTCCATCGGAAGGTGTTTCATGGTCGCATTCGATCGCAACCCGCAAGACTTCAAGTATCTGCGCCTGCTGTCGAGACAGTTCCCCACCGAACAATCCGCGTTTACCGAAATTATCAACCTCTCGGCCATCCTCAACCTGCCCAAGGGCACCGAGCATTTTATGAGCGACGTGCATGGCGAGTACGAAGCCTTTATGCACATCCTCAACAACTGCTCGGGCGTCGTGCGCGAGCATGTCGACGAAATTTTTGGCGACACGCTCTCCTTTGACGAAAAGGGCGAGCTGTGCACGCTCATCTACTACCCGCGCGAGAAGATCGACCTGGTCCGCAGCCAGCGCGAGGACTCGCCAACTTGGTACAAGACGATGCTTGACCAGCTCATCATGGTCGCTCGCTCGCTTTCAAGCCGCTACACGCGCTCCAAGGTGCGTAAGGCCATCCCGCGCGACTACGCCTATATCATCGACGAGTTGTTGCACACGCACCCGGACGAGAACAACTATCGCGTGCGCTATCACGAGCGCATCGTGGAGTCCATCCTGGAG
>CATZTY010000082.1 GCA_958424475.1 uncultured Collinsella sp. | reverse complement strand
CCCACGGCGGCGTCAAAGAACTTAGCTATGCTGCCGGCCGCCTTGGCAAAGCCCGAGTCCACGGTGCGCGTGGTGGGCTTCATGCCCTGGCCTTCGACCTGCTTGGTATAGCTCGAAAACACCAGGTTGTTTTCGTGGAGCGCGGGCGTGTCGGCCACAAAGGCGCCACGCCCGCGCTCGGTGCGCACCAGGCCCTCATCAACGAGCACCTTAAGGGCATGGCGCACGGTGCTGCGCGACAGCCCCGATTCGTCCATGAGCTCCATCTCGGACGGCAGCTTGTCTTCGCGCGCGTAGACGCCGGCGGCGATGCGGTCACGCAGCATGCCCGCCAAGCGCTCGTATTGGGCCAGTTTCTTTTTAGATGAGACGCCCATATTGCCAACCTATATCTAACTTGTATGCTTAACTAAGCAAGCATGTATTCAATAAAACAATAAAACCGCTGGTAGCTAGTTATTAAAAACCGCATCAGCAAATTTTCTAAGACAAATATAGCATACAACTAGTCGACATAACCAAAACATGTATGTAACTTGTATGCCTGTGATGAGCATCAAACGAGAAGAAAGGCTGATGCACGATGACTACTCAGGAACAGGTTAAGGATGTCGTCTCCCAGGTTTTGGCTGACAAGGCAGACAAGGGCGGCATCAAGCGCGTCGTGTGGATTGGCGCCGGCGGATCCAACGGCGGCAACTATCCTGCCCAGTACTTTATGGAGCACGAGGCCACGCAGGTCGTGAGCTCCAGCTACACCAGCAACGAGTTCGTGCACGCAACCCCCGCCTACGTTAACGAGAACACCCTGGCCGTCGTCGTGTCCATGCGCGGCACCAAGGAGACCATCGTCGCCGCCCAGGTCGCCAAGGACCACGGCGCCAGCACCATCGCCATCTATGTTGACGAGTCCGGCCTCACCGAGGTCTGCGACTACAAGATCCAGTACGACAGCCTGGCCGTCGACGAGTCCTGCATGGGTCGCACCAACTCCGCCGTCGTGACCATGATCGCCATGGAGCTCACGCAGCAGACCGAGGGCTATGCCGAGTACGAGACCGCTATGGCCGCCTTCGACCTGGTTGACCCCATCTATCGCAAGGCCGTCGAGTACACCCGTCCGCTTGCCGCCAAGTGGGCCGAGCAGAACGCCGACAAGCCCTGCATTAACGTCATGGCCCAGGGCCCGCTCTTTGGTGCTGCCTACGTCTTTAGCATCTGCAACGTGCAGGAGATGCTGCAGATCGACTCCTGCACCATCAACACCTGCGACTTCTTCCACGGCCCCTTCGAAATCCTGGACAAGCGCACTTCGCTGTTCCAGCTCATCAGCGTCGGCCGCAGCCGCTGCAACGACGAGCGCGGCATCCGCTTCGTCAACCAGTACGGTGGCGAGCGCGTCTATCAGCTCGACGCCAAGGAGCTCGGCCTCAACGACATCAAGGACAGCGTGAGCGAGTACTTCAACCACCTGATCTTCGCCCCGATCCTCAACAACGTCTACATGCGCGCGCTCTCTGCCGTCACGCACAAGGACTACATGACGCGCCGCTACATGTGGAAGCTGGACTACTAAGAGTTACGCGGTTTTACCAAACCGCGTAACGGCTCGACGCTGCGCGGACCGCATTTGGACAATCTGACGTTCAACTTCAAGGGCGCGACCAGAAGGTCAGCGCCCTTTCGTTTCACGCCACCTTGCCTCAAATGCGGCCCGCTCGCTGACTTATGCTCAACCAGCGGTGCCTTAGACGTTGGGGACGTTCTTAAATGACTAGTCATTTGGGAACGTCCCCAATGAGTATGTGGGGAAGCGGATTTTTCCGTTCGGCGATTTGTGTCTTGAAAAATGTATATAACGACTATAACGTAGTGTGAAACATATTGGAAACAATACCGAGGAGGCTGCGTTGAAGAAAAGCAATCTGGGCTATGTGCTGGTGCTGGTCGCCGCGCTTATGTGGGGCAGCATCGGAATCTTTGTAAACGGCATCTCGGCCATGGGCGTTTCGTCCCAGAGCATGGCTGCCTTTCGCTTGTTGGTCGGAGCGCTTATCTTGGCGCCGGTCCTGATGTTTATGGGCTGCCGTCCGGGCGAGGGGTCTACCGTGGCTCAGGGCCCGCTGGCCCTGTTCAAGGCAAGCCCTAAAGAGCTTGTTCCCTGCGCGCTTGTCGGTATCGTCGGTTTGGCCGCCGCCAACACCTGCTATTACGAGTGCATGGGCGAGGTGGGCATGTCCACGGCCTCGGTGCTGCTCTACACCTCGCCGGTGTTTGGCGTCATGCTCGGCCGCGTGCTTTATCGCGAGGACGTGACCCCCAACAAGCTCGTTGCCATTGTCTTTAACATCGTAGGCTGCGTGCTTGCAGTGACTAATGGCGACCTTTCCGGTTTTCATTTTTCGGTTTGGGGCGTCACGTCGGGCGTGATTGCAGGCCTTTGTGGTGCGTCACTCGCGGTGTTTAGCCGGATAGCAACCAAGACGGTCCACCCGCTGGCTGTCACGTTTTGGGGCTTTGTTTTTGGCGGTGCGGTTATGGCAGCTATCGCGGCTCCGTGGCCGGATGTCGCCGCGGCAATGTCGCCACAGTTGCTGCTGCTGTTCCTTGGTTTTGGACTCATCCCCACAGCCGTGGCCTACATCCTATATATGCAGGGTCTGTCCATGGGACTCGAGACATCGAAGGTTCCCGTCGTAATGTCTTTCGAGACGGTCGTCACCGTACTGGTGGGCATTGGTGTCTATGCCGAGCCCGCCGGCGCGATCAAGGTCCTGGGCATTGTGCTGGTGCTCGCGTCCATCCTGATTATGAACACCGACTTCTCCAAGCTGCGCAACAGTGTGTTTGTCGGTCATGTCGTTGAGAGCATGACCTTTAAGCCCAACGCGTGGTGGACAGAGAAATCGCAGGACATGGATCTGTTCCGCGAGCGCACCGGCATCGCGCTGGAGCCCACCGTGCAGGAAAGCCCCTGGTACTTCGTGCGATAGGGGATTGGCGAGGCGTCTGATCTGGGGTTATCCAGCTAGCGCCGGCCTACCTAGCCAAACGTTTCGAGTACGTTAAACCCGTCAACGGTCGATTTTCACCCGCGAACGGTCTTTATACTAATTAGCAATATAAGCAACGTATAAGACGTTATAATGACCATAACGAAAAGGAGGAGGCAAGATGAATCAGATCATTCTCGCATCTCATGGCGGCCTGGCCGCAGGCGCCAAAGACACGCTCGAGATGGTTCTCGGCGACGTGTCGAACGTCCACGTCGTGTCGCTTGCTCGTGACGACAAGGAGCCCATCACCAATAAGGTGGACGCCATGATCGCCACGTTCAACGCGGACGACACCGTCTATGTGCTGACCGATATGCTCGGTAGCTCGGTCAACAACAACATGGTCGAGCTTTCCAAGAACGGCACGAAGTTCACGGTTGTCAGCGGTTTCAACATCCCGCTGGCGCTCACGCTTGCTATGAGCCCCGTCCCCGTCAAGGGTGCCGAGCTCGCAGCCCTCATCAACGAGGCCCGCACCGGTCTGACCAACCCCAACGCACCGGTCGAGGCCGCCGCGGCTCCCGCCAAGAAGGCCAAGGCATCCCGTCACAGCTCCGGTCCCGCCAAGATCGTCCTCGCACGTCTTGACTACCGTCTGCTGCACGGCCAGGTCGTCTTTACCTGGACCACCAAGGTTCAGGCCGAGCGCATCATCGTCGTCGACAACGCTGCCGCCAACGATGACATCAAGAAGGGCGCTCTTAAGCTGGCCAAGCCCCAGGGCGTGCGCCTGAACGTCTTCACCGTCGAGCGTGCCCTCGCCAAGATGGACAAGCTCAACACCCTCGGTGAGCGCGTCATGTTCGTCTTTGGCAACACGGCCGAGATGCTGCAGTTCTGCCAGGGCTACAAGCTCGACGCCATCAACCTGGGCGCCACCGCCAACCACGACGGTGCCGATCAGATTGGCGGCAAGGACAGCTCCGTCTTCCTCGACGCCACCCAGAAGGCCGACGTCAACCAGCTGCTCGACATGGGCATCAAGCTCTATGTCCAGCAGACCCCTACGTATCAGAGCGTCGACATCGACGCCAAGCTGTAATCAACCAGGCTTTTGCCTGACTGAAAGGAGAAGGGTATGAATACGTTCATCAGTGCGGTGCTCGTCGGCCTCGTCGGCGTGTTCTGCATGTGGGACTCCCGCCTGCTCGGTCGTCTTAACTTCGAGCAGCCCCTCGTTGGCGCTACGCTCGTCGGTCTGCTGCTGGGCGATGTGCCCACCGGCCTTGCCGTCGGTGCCGCCGTCGAGCTCGTGTCCATGGGCCTGGTGCAGGTCGGCGCTGCCGTTCCGCCCGATATGGTCCTGGGCGGCATCGTGGCCGCTGCCTTTGCGTGCCTGACCGATGCTTCCGCCGAGACCGCCATGACGATCGCCATCCCGGTCGCCGTCCTGGGTCAGCTCCTCGGCATCGTGTTCCGTTCCATCATCGCCGCCCTCACCCATGTGGCAGATAACGCGATCGATAACGGAAAGTTCAAGACCGCCTACCGTATGCACATCTGCGCCGGCTCCGGTCTGTACGCCGTCATGTACTTCCTGCCGATCTTCCTCGCCGTCTTTGTTGGCACCGACCTGGTTCAGGCCATCGTCAACATGGTTCCCGAGTGGCTGTCCACTGGTCTTAACGTTTCGACCAAGATCATGACCGCCTACGGCTTGGCCCTGCTGCTCACCATGATGATCAAGAAGGGTATGACTCCGTTCCTGTTCATCGGTTTCCTGCTCGCCGCTTACCTCAACCTGTCCGTCATCGCGGTCGCTCTGATCGGTGTGTGCCTGGCTGTCGTCTTCATGGGCTTCAAGTTCAACGGTTCCCATGCAGCCGCCGGTGTCGATTCCGACTACGATCCGCTCGAAGACGACGAAGACTAAGGAGGAACACACTATGGCAACCGCAACCAAGGACGTGTCCCTGAACAAGAAGGTCAGCCAGTTCTTCTGGCGCTCCTGGGCCATCCAGGCCTCTTGGAACTACGAGCGTCAGATGAACATGGGCTTCCTCTACGGCATGGTTCCCACGCTCGATCGCCTCTATCCGGATGAGTCCGACCCCAAGCAGCTCGCTGCTAAGAAAGAGGCTTACCACCGTCACATGGCGTTCTACAACTGCACCCCGCAGACGAGCGCTTTCATCCTGGGCCTCGCCGCCTCCATGGAGGAGGAGTACGCCAAGGATCCTGAGAACTTCGATCCCGATTCGATCAACGCGGTCAAGACCTCCCTCATGGGTCCGCTTTCCGGCATCGGTGACTCCTTCTTCCAGGGCACCATCCGCGTTATCGCCTTTGGCCTGGGCGTTCAGCTGGCTCAGCAGGGCTCCATCATGGGCCCGATCCTGGCCATACTCATCTCCATCGTCCCCTCTGTGCTGATCACTTGGTTCGCAGCCAAGATGGGTTATCAGGGCGGCCACGAGTACCTGAGCAAGCTTCAGGGCGGCGACCTCATGGAGAAGCTCATGTATGTCTGCGGCATCGTGGG
>CATZTY010000081.1 GCA_958424475.1 uncultured Collinsella sp. | reverse complement strand
TAGTCGGCAATGCGACCCAGATGATATTGTTGGGCGCGGCGAAGGAACGAGACCGTCTTGTGGTTCAGTAGTGTCGATACGTTGTTGGGAAGTCCCGCCATGAGCAGGGCGACGCGTTTCCCATCGGTCACAAAGTGCTGATACGTCGCTGCGAGCTGAATCATCTCGTCGAGTGTCGGGTCCACCTCGTCAACCGTGGCGAGCAGACCGGTGCCCGCTTCGTTGAGCTGGTCGATAATGTCGCTCATGCGATAACGCCAGGTTGAGGCATCGTGAACGCGATTGACCTCGATGCTGCCGAGTGGTGCAATTCCGAGACCGGTGACTTCGAAGTGGTTGGACGAGTCGATGAGATGGGCTGCGGCGTGTTTCGTCCCGAACTCGATTTCCTCAAGCATTCCCGGGAGCGCAGTCGTCTTTACGGCTATCCAGCCGTGGGATTCCGCCCTTGTCGCGAGCGACGACATGAGAGCGGTTTTACCGGTTCCATGCGCGCCTGAGAAAATCGAGGTCAACTCTGGGCGCCTGCGCTGGCTCAAGAAGGCACGGTCCAAATCCCGAATAATCTGTTGTCTGCCAGCGAGATGGGCAGGAACCTCGCCAAAGCTAGGGGTAAACGGGTTCTCGAGATATTTCACACGGCTCTCCTTTCACACAGTCGTTTAACTTCATTTTACTTTAGTTAATTCTGATTAAAAGTGAGGGCCTTTATCTAGAGCATCAATTAGGCGTGTGTGCCATCGACGTGGCGCTCGAATGTGGCAAAAGGATAGTCCCTTTGTCACATTCCCGGAAAGCCTGTTTGGCGCAGGGCTTCGTAGAGGACGATGGCGGCGCTGTTGGAGAGGTTGAGTGCGCTGATGCGGTAGTCGTCTGGATTGACGAAGTTGCCGCAGATATCCTGCCGAAGGATGGCCTCGTGGCTGTCCTCGGTATGCCCCAGCGATTCCTCGTGGGTTTCCCAGGCCTTGGCGTTATTGAGTGAGTCGCAATCGCGCAGCATCGGGATGCGCTCGCAGCGCTCGGGCGCCGCGGCAAGCAGTGGCTCGGGAATGCCCGAGCTCTCGCTGCCAAAGACTAAGTAGTCGCCATCGCGGTAGGTGCTCTGCGCATAGGTGCGGCGCGCCTTTTTGGTCAGCAGATGCAGGCGCTCGTCGGCAGGAGAGAGACCGTTGCGCGCAAGGAAATCCTCCCAGCCGGCATAGGTCGTCACGTCCAAGTTTTGCCAGTAGCCCAGGCCGGCGCGACGCACCGTCTTGTCGTCGAGCGAAAAGCCCAGCGGCTCCACCAGATGCAGGCGGGCGCCGGTGACCACGCAGGTACGGCCGATGTTGCCCGTATTGGCCGGAATCTCGGGCGCATACAGCACGATATTGAACATGAATCTCCTTGGCTCAGAACGAAAAACCACCACGAAGGGCACCTTCGTGGTGGTTTAGCGGTTACGTAGGCAGAAAAATGCCCGCTTGGATAAACCTAGGCGCGGTGCCAGTCGGTCAGGCAGGCATCGAGGGAGGCGATGAGCGCGTCCTTGTCCATGTAACGGCCGATGATGCACAGGCTCGTCATGCGGTCGCCCGTCTCGTCGTCCCAAATTTGCATGATCTCGGGGTTCTCGTCGATGATCCTCTGCTTCTCGCCTTCGGGCGCCGAGTCGACAAACAGACCGTTCTCCATCAGGCGCATCTGGTGGCCGGCCTGCTCAAACATGTAGCACATGTCCGGATTGTCGGCCTGCCACAGCGGACCCTTGACGCGGATGACCTCGTCGGGCCACTCCTGCTCAACAAAATCGGTGAACTTCTGCAGGTCAAACGGCTTGCGGCGCGAGTACACAAAGGTCTCGATGTCGTACTCGAGCACCTCGGGGTCGTCGTGCTCCTCAGGATGCTCCATGGCCTCGATCCAAGCGGCGGAGTTGTAGGCGCGCATAAAGTCGAAGCGGTCGGTATCGAGCAGCTCCTCCATGGGGACCTCGCCGTTTTGGGCCTCGACGATCACGGCGTCCTTCTGCAGGCTGCGCACGATGGCCTTGAGCTCGGCGATCTGCTCAGGGCTCACGGTATCGGTCTTGTTGAGGATCAGCGTGGAGCAGAACTCGATCTGCTGGATAAGCAGGCTCTCGATGTCGTCCTCGTCGATATCCTCGGCCAACAGGTCGCGACCGCCGTTGAACTCGTCGTACATGCGGGCGCAGTCGACCACGGCCACGATGTTGTCGAGCGCGAGCTTGGGCTCGCCGCCCACCTTGGCCTCGTCGCAGAAGCTCGAGATGGTGTAGGCGATGGGGATAGGCTCGCAAATGCCCGATGCCTCGATGATGATGTAGTCGAAGTTGCCCGAATCGGCGATGCCCTGCAGCTGGTTGGCCAGGTCATCCGAAAGCGTGCAGCAGATGCAGCCGTTGGTGAGCGGGATGAGGTCGTCGGTCTCGGAAAGGCCGCCGTCGGCGATGAGGCTGGCATCGACGTTGATCTCGCCGATATCGTTGACAATCACGGCGGCGCGGATGCCGCCGTCGTTAGCGAGGATGTGGTTGAGCAGCGTGGTCTTGCCGGCACCGAGGTATCCGGTAAGCATGATGATCTTCACGGGTTTGTTGGGCATGTGCCCTCCTTTGTTAGACATGGCTTACAGTTGAATCATATGCCAAACGCCTGCTCTTATACCCACGCGCCGGCAAATAACACAGGCTACTCCCAGGCTCCCCATACATCGGGGCAATAACCGACGGTGGCCTTTTTGCCGTTGCGCACGATGGGCTCGGCTAGAACCTGCTGGTTCTCGAGCAGCTTGTCGAAGCGCTGGCTGGGGGTAAGGTGCTGGATGAGCGCGAGCGTCTCCTCGTCCTTGGCTTTGGGGTTGAGCAGTTTGTCGATACCGCCGACCGCCTGCATCACGCTCGCGAGCTCGCCCTTGCTCATCTCCTTTTCCTTAAGGTCAATAAACTGCACCTTAATGCGGCGCTCTTTGAAGAAGCGCTGTGCTTTCTTGGTATCGAAGGACTTTTTGGTGCCAAAAATCTGGATATTCATGCTCCGCCGTTCTACCTGATGAAGTTGGTCGTTGCGCGATCTGCCTCGGGTGCGTTGATACCGGCGGCTTGTCCCGCCTCGATGCAGCGCAGGAGCCAGGCCATGTTTTTGCCGATGTTTCGCATAGTGGCAAGGCCCTCGGCGTCCCCATCGGCGTCGCCGGGCACGCGGCCAAACACGTTGTTCCAGTAGGTGGAAGCAACCACGGGCATTTGGTTGATGGTGAAGTACTTGTTGAGCACGTCGAAGGTCGTCGACGTACCGCCGCGACGGGCGACGGCGACGGCAGCGCCCGGCTTGTGTGCAAAGGCGTGCCCGCCTGCATAGAAGGCGCGATCGAGGGCCGAAAGGATGCGCCCGCTGGGGTGCGCATAGTAGACGGGCGAGCCAAAGACAAAGCCATCTGACTGCTCGGCGGCAGCGATGAGCTCGTTCACCACGTCGTCGTCAAAGGTGCAGCGACCGCCAAGCTTGCCGCACTGGCCGCAACCGATGCAATCGCGAATGGGCTTGGCGCCCAGCTGAAACACCTCGGTATCAATGCCTTCCGCATTAAGTTGCTCTGCGACCTCGGCGAGTGCGCGGGCGGTGTTGCCGTTTGCCTTGGGGCTGCCATTGACCAAAAGAACCTTCATCACAAACTCCCTCTGCTGTCGGTGACTGCTGCGGAGGATTATCGCACGAGAGGGTAGATGGCGTGGGGCGCGATGTGAAACGGCTCGTGTTTCACATCGCGCCCCACAACGCTAGTCCAGCTTGGTGCCCGGTACTTGCGGCGCCTCTTTAAGCAACGCTTTGAGCTCGTTCAAAATGGAAACGGGCTGTCGGTCAACGCTGTCCAGATGAAACGTCGCCACACGAATGGGTGGCTGATATTCAAGCGAGCCGATGAGCACGGGAGAACCCAGGAACCGCTCGATTTCTTCTGCGATCGCGTCGGTCTCTTCGGGATCAAAGTCGTCGAAAAGCGCCGCGAACGTCGGCCCCGTCGAGCGGAACAGGCGACCCTTGCCGCGTGAGCATTCCATGAGGCAGGCGGCGCTTTCTGCCAAAACGCGGTCGCCCGCATCAAAGCCAAAGCGGGCATTGACCTGAGCGATATCGTCGATTTTAATGGCGATCAAACCAGCCTTGCGCGCCACGCGACGCATTTCGCCAATGGCGTTGACCAGGGCGTGAATATCGCCCAGGCCGGTCACGGAATCGGTCGTATCCGCTAGGCTTCGGTTGATGATAATGCCCACATACATGTTGGGCTCGGTATCGGTTCCATCCAAGCGGTAGCCCGTGCAGTCGCAAAGCACGTATTTTCCGGTGGCGTCCATTACGCGATACTGCATGTAGTGGAAGTGCCACGTGCCGTTTATCACCATGTCGAGCTCGGCGCGTACGTTGTCGCGGTCCTCGGGATGAACGCGGGCAAGCCACATATCGACCGAGTTAAAAGGGTGCTGGGAGGGCAGGTCAAAATCGCGCACGGCGTTGACCGACCATTGCGATTCTCCAGTATCGAGGTTAAGGATAAACGGATAGCGCGTCTCGGAGCTCATGGAGATCGCTTGGAACACTCGGTCGTTGCAGGGAAGCTGATCGACGATTGGTCGTTGCGGCGTACCATTGTCTTTCGGTTGCTGCACACGATGCATAAGCTTATAGCGATACATCTTGCGATCGGCATCCATCGTCATCTGGCGACGCGTGTCGCCGGCAAGTGGATCGACGCGCGAGCAGCCAAAGCTAAAGCTGCCGATCATGGGCGCCTTGCCGCCTGAGCTCGCCTCGATCAGCCCGGCACGTACCTGCTCCAAGCGCTGCTCGAGTTCAGTCTCGTTTGCGGAGAGCGAGATGAGCACAAACTCGTCTCCACCGATACGGAACAGCATCTCATCGTCCTCCATGGTTTCGGAGAGCGTGCGGCAGATGGTCAGAATATAGCGATTGCCTTCGGCGTGGCCAAACCTATCGTTGCAATGTTTGAGATGGTCGATGTCAATATAGGCGCAGGTGAAGGGGTCGCCTTTGTGCCAGAGTTGCTCGACGTGACGGTCGAATCCGTTGCGGTTGCCCAAGTTGGTGAGCGGATCGATATAGGCGTTGCACTCAAGCAGCTGGCGCTCTTGTTGCAGGATGGCATGCGTCTTTTGCAGTTGCTCACCAACGGCGCGTAGCTCAGCAGGCAGCGCGGCAACATCGAGTTCGGCGGTCGAGATGCCGTTCGCAAGTCGCTGAAGATAGGCAATAATCGATTGCTCGCCCAGGCGATACGACTCGTTCATGATGGATAACCTCCTTGGGCGGAACAACGGTTTGTATCATATCCCCAATTCGGTTTGAATTGGGGATATAAGTTAGCTAATGGAGACAAATATCCCCTTCGACGGTGGCGTTTTGCGCGCGAGCGTATCAGTTGTTATTGCCACCATCGAGCAATGCCTCAAAATCCTTCGCCGGCATGGGACGGTAGTAGAGGAAGCCCTGAGCGTAGCGGGCGCCCATTTGTCGTAGCATGTTCGCCTGCTCATTTGTCTCGACG
>CATZTY010000080.1 GCA_958424475.1 uncultured Collinsella sp. | reverse complement strand
TCTTGCCCAAAGACTTGACGGAGACGAAACAATTGACGCGGCCTGGCCGTCGCCCAGGCGCGTCACGTGCGACAATATGCCCCAATACAACTGCACTCGGAAAGGCCCGCCATGACTGCACGCCTCATCGTTATGGATATCGACTCCACGCTCATCAACCAGGAAGTCATCGACCTGTTGGGCGAGGAGGCCGGCGTGGGCGAGCAAGTTGCACAGATCACCGAACGCGCCATGCGCGGCGAGCTCGACTTTAAGCAGGCGCTCGAGGAGCGCGTGGGGCTGCTCGCCGACCTGGACGAGAGTGTGTTCGAGCGCACCTTTGAGCGCGTGACATTTACCCCCGGCGCGCTGGAGCTTGTGCGCTCGGCACACAGCAAGGGCTGGAAGGTTGGCGTGGTAAGCGGCGGCTTTCACGAGGTCGCCGACAAGATCGTGACCGCCGCGGGCATCGACTTTTGCCTCGCTAACCGCCTGGAGGTCGTGGACGGCAAGCTCACCGGCAAGCTGGCGGCAAACATTGTGACCAAGGAATCCAAGCTCATCCAGCTGCTGGATTGGGCAGTTGAGTGCGGTGTCGACATGGCCCACACCGTCGCGATCGGCGACGGCGCCAACGACATCCCCATGATTCAGGCCGCGGGTACGGGCATCGCGTTTTGCGCCAAGCCCAAGACGCGCGAAGCCGCCCCGTTTGCCATCGACGAGCGCAACCTGATGCTCGCCATGGACATCATCCTGCGCGACTAGCAAGTTCGCCCAACAATTGAATCAGTCTGTCCTATAGTTTCCGAACAATTTTGTCTTAGTGTTCGGAAACATACCTTTTGAGTGCTAGACTTTGCGCCGTCGAAGGGAACATATATGGATAAACGAGATCTTGAGCAGCTGCTGAGCGATGTTGCCGGCGGATCAGTCGCCCCTGCCGACGCGCTTACGCGCATCCAGACGGCGCCAACCGCCGATCTGGGTTTTGCGCAGCTCGATCTTTCGCGCGGGGTGCGCCAGGGAGCCGGCGAGGTTGTCTACGGCGCCGGTAAAACCGCCGAGCAGATTGCCGCCATTATCGAAGCGCTGCACGATGCCGGCCAGGAGCGCATCCTGGTCACGCGCCTGGAAGCCGAAAAGGCAGACCGCACCTCGGAGCTTCTCGACAACGGCATCGACCTGGGATATGTCCCGGACGCACAGCTTGCCCTCGTGGGAGGCAAGCCCTCCCCTACCGGCAACGGACGCATCGTCGTCGCCTGCGCCGGCACGAGCGACCTGCCCGTCGCCGAGGAAGCCGCATTGACGGCCGAGTTCTATGGCAACGAGGTCGACCGCCTCTACGACGTGGGTGTCGCCGGCCTGCACCGTCTGCTCGCGCATGCCGAGGAGCTTGCCCAGGCACAGGTGGTCATCGCCATTGCCGGCATGGAGGGCGCACTGGCGAGCGTTGTCGGCGGCCTGGTGAGCTGTCCGGTCATCGCCGTTCCCACCAGCGTGGGTTACGGCGCGAGCTTTGGTGGCGTAGCCGCGCTACTCGCCATGCTCAACTCCTGCGCCAGCGGCGTTTCGGTCGTCAATATCGACAACGGCTTTGGTGCCGCCTACCAGGCAAGTCTTATCAACCATCTGAGCGCCGGCACACCCCGCGCCCGTTAAGGAGCATTCCATGTCCAACCATCAGCATACGCTTATCATCGACGGCACCTCGGGCATCAGTGGCGATATGACCGTCGCGGCCCTGCTCGACCTGGGCGCCAGCGAGGAACACCTGCGCGAACAGCTCGCCACGCTGCCGGTCGACGGCTTTTCGATCGCCGTCACGCGTGCAAACAAGCATGGCATCGACGCCTGCGATTTCGACGTCCAGCTTGCAGAGGAGCTCGAGAACCACGATCACGATATGGCCTGGCTCTACGGCAACGAAGCAGCTGCCGAGCACACGCACGAGCATGAGCACCACCATCATGACCATGATGAGCACGAACACGAGCACACGCACGAACATGACCATGAGGCCCACGGCCATGGCCACGAGGGCCATCATCACGCCCACCACCATCACCACCGTTCTTTGGCGGACGTCACCGCCATCATCGACGGCTCGCAGCTAAGCGATGGCGCTAAGCGTCGTGCGCTCGCCATCTTTACCGCGCTCGCCGCCGCCGAGGCCAAGGCCCACGGCAAAACGCCCGAGACCGTCATGTTCCACGAGGTGGGCGCCGTCGACTCCATCGTCGACGTCTGCTCTGTCGCCATCTGCCTCGACGACCTAGGTATTGAGGACATCGTGGTCGAGTCGCTTTCCGAGGGCCACGGCACCATTCGCTGCGCCCACGGCCTCATGCCCATTCCCGTCCCCGCTGTCGTCAACCTGTGTCAGGCGGGCAATATCGCCCTCACGCCTGCACCGGTCGCCGGCGAGCTCGTGACGCCCACGGGCGCCGCCATCGTCACCGCGCTGCGTACGTCCGACCAACTGCCCTCACGCTACCGCATCGAAGCCGTCGGCTACGGCGCCGGCAAGCGCCCCTACGAGGGTTGCTCCGGCACGCTCCGCTGCCTGCTCGTTCACGCGGACGCATAGCCATGGATGCCCGCAAGGCAAAAAGCCGCACTGCCATCGTTACGGCGTTCTCCGAGCTACTGCGCGAAGAGGACTACGGCAAGATCACCGTCGGCGATATCATCGCTCGCGCCCACGTAGGTCGGGCCACGTTCTACGGCCTCTTCAAAAGCAAAGATGACCTGCTCGCTGAGCTCGTGCGCGATATCTGCACCCATGCCCTCGACGATGACGGTACGCCCCTCGACGACCCACTCGTACAGGTCGAGCATATCCTCAACAACCTCTGGGAGCGCCGCCAGGGCGTTCGAGCCCTCGTAGCCGGCGCCGGCTCACGCGTCTTCGCCGACAGCCTCCGCAAGACCATCATGTCGCGCGCAGCCGAAACCGTCCCTACCGACCCAAACGGCCCCGCCGCCACCATGGACCGAAGCTTCCTACTACACCACATAGCCTCAAGCTTTGTAGGAATGGTCCAATGGTGGGCCTGGCACAACTTCCAAGCAAACAAAGCCGACGTAGCCAAAGACTACCTCTCAGCCATAAAGCCCCTCTTCACCTAAGTAAGAAGCTCATCCCAAATCATCGACCCAACCCAGGGCTCCGCGCACCCCAAAGTGTCACTCGCACCTCAAAGCGCCTAACAACAAAGTGCCCACCACATCCAAATTCAGATATATATGTTGGTTGCTTGTTCGAACGCAGCTGGATTCCCGCAGGGTCCGGCATAGGTTAACTTTCCGCCGCACTCCGCAGGACGCAAGAAGCTCCCGCCGCACGAAGTGCGCAGCGGGAGCTTCTTGCATGTCCGAGGACGCGGCGGAAAGTTAACCTATGCCGGACCCGGGCGTTATATCAATTGTCTTGGACTAGAACATGCCCAAGAAACCATGCACAAACAGTGCAGCCAGAGCGGCGCCGACAAACGGAGCGATGCCAGGAACGAGCAGGCCGTACTTCCAGTTGTTGTCAGCCTTGTTCTTGATCGGCAGCACCTGATAGGCCATACGAGGACCAAGGTCACGGGCTTGGTTCATGGCGAAGCCGGTGATGCCGCCCATGCCCATGCCAACGGCCCAAACGATCAGGCCGACGCAGATAGCGAGCATCAGGACGTTCTCGCCAGCACGGTTAGCAGCAGCAAGGATGGCGCTGATGAACACAAAAGTGCAGATAGCCTCGCAGAAGAAATTACGGGCATAGTTCGTACCCTCGGTGGTGGGGTTGGTCGAGAAGATATTGCGCTGGGCAATGGGATCGACGACGCCATCGGAAGCCTTGAACTCATCGGCATACATAAGCCAAGCGATTACGGCGCCCACAAAGCCGCCGAGCATATCGGCAATCATGAAGGGGATGCAGCTACTCCACGGCACCAGGCCTACGATGCACTGGGCAAGCACCATGGCGGGGTTCATGCACACGGCACCGCCAAAGACAAACAGGCAGACCGAGATGCCAAAAGACCAAGTGGTGATGGCAAACATGTGGCCGGAGCCCTGATACTTGGTGCCCTTGAGCACGGTATCGCAGTGCACGCCCACGCCAAAGATGATCATGAGGGCAGTTGCGCCGAATTCGCAGAGGAGTTTGGTAAGCATAAAACCTTATCTTTCTTGTCGGTTATAAACGATTCGTTTAGGCCGCGTACTAGTGCTGCGCGACGACAACGCCCAGGCCATCGGGAATGACGGCCACCTTGGCATCGGCACCCTTCATCTCAAAGGCGAGCTTGAGCGCCTCCTCGAGGGTGTTGACCGGCGTCATGTGCATATCCTTGATCATCTGGTGATCGCACAGGTCGGTGACCATGATCACAGGGTGATGCGCCAGGATGCGGGCAAAGATCTGGCTCGTCCACTGATCGGGCAGGGTCTCGTCCTTAGGACGGTCGATGCAGGCACGCTCAAACTCTGCCGGATCGTTGTCGGCGATGTTGTGATAGAAGCCCTCGCCGCCGTGACCGTCGGCACAACCGGCGACATCGATGATCACGCCGCCCTCGGGAAGCGTGGCCTCGGCAGAGCACATGCCCTTCACGGCCTGGTAGATGTTCTGATCGAGCGGGTAGCCGCCGTTGGTGGTGATGGCAATCTCGCACTCGACGGGCTCAACGCCGGCAAGGCTCTTCACGAACTCGCAGCCGGCCTCGTGCGCCTTGTGAATGTCGCCGGCAAAGGAGCCGATGACCTCGTGCTTGCCGTTGAGCACCACGTTAAGCACAAAGGCAAGGTGAGCCATCTCGGCAGCGGCAAACATGTCCTCGCTCACGTGGTTGTGGCACAGGTTGCCGGCACGCGAATGGGAATCGTTCACAAACTGACCGTTGTGGTTGTACATGATGGTCTTGTAGCTAGCGATGCCAGGCAGGACGGACTTGCGGCTACCAGAGAAACCGGCAAAGAAGTGCGGCTCAATAAAGCCCTCGGCAAGCAGCAGATCGCAATCGGCGGCAATCTTGTTGATGATGCACTCGCCGCCAGAAGGCAGGGTGCCGATCTTTTTCATCATGCTGTCGTCAGTCGCGACGTGCATAACGATTTCCTCGTTGGCAACGATCTCCTCGCCGTACTTGTTGACAAGCTCCTCGTGCGTCGACGGACGATGCATACCCGTAGCAACCAGAATACGCACGCGAGCCTCGGGCGCAGCGGAGTGGATGTGATGCAGCAGAATAGGCATCGTCACACGCGAGGGAACGGGACGCGTATGATCGGAGCTAATAATGACGATATCCTTCTTGCCAGCACAAAGCTCCTCGAGCGAAGGCGAACCATAAGGGTTGGCAAGCGACTCCTCTACCAGCTCTTCCTGCGATTTCGTGGTCTTAAACTCGTTTTGGTGACCTTCCATCACACCGGCGAAGTTTTTATCCTCGAGCTCCAGATGCAACGTCTTGCGGTCAAACGGCAGTTCACATTCAAACAATGACGAGCGCCCTCTTCCTTTCAACTGACACACTAGATAAACCGTTGGAAGGATACGCCGCTCACCGAAAAACACCACCGTCCACCGACTCATTAACACAACGTTCATATTTGACCCACAACAAAACGGCCACGACCCCAAACGGGACCGCGACCGCCTGTCAAAGACACTATAGACAGGATGA
>CATZTY010000079.1 GCA_958424475.1 uncultured Collinsella sp. | reverse complement strand
CTTTGCCATGGCGAGCATCGCGGTGTGGCGGACACCAGCGGGGTCGTTGGGCACAAAGTCCAAGCTGCGGTTTGCGGCTTCGAGCGACATGCGGTAGCGGCCGCTAATGAGGGCGCGCGACGCAAGGGCGGCAAGCCAGCGCAGGTAGGGACGGCGGGTCAGGTCGCCTGCGGCCTCACGCTCGTAGGGGTCTTGCGCCGAGGCGATCTTGAGCGCCAGGTCGTGCTCGACCTCATCGCACTTGGACACCAGGTACTGTACGTATTCCTCGTTGGATTCGGCGGTGAGTGCCGTCAGCATGCGCTGGGCGTCCCAGTTGGCCGGATCGAGTGCGGCGGCCTCGCGAAGCATGTTCTCGGCAGCGGCCTCTTCCTGCTCGGCCTGGGCATCGTCGGGGATAAAGGGAATGCGGTAGTCGACAGCCTCGACCACCTTGGCAATGAGGTGCCCGGCGCGGTCGCGGTCGTGCACGATGAGCGGTGCGGGGTTGCGGGTGAATTGTTCCATCAGACGCTCTACGGCGGCAGCGTCGGTGAGCGGGATATTGTCGCGGCGCAAGGCCTCAAGAACGAGGCGATGGCAATCCTCTTGAATGGGATCGAATGCCATGGGGCCTCCTTTGCTGCGGTTAGGGTTCAAATATCTCTATATAAAGTTCTAGTTTACCCGCATGTGGCACACCGGGGGTGCCGCACTTGGACATGCACCTTTGCACCACGAAGACGGATGTCGCACAAATGTCGGCACCTTGGACGACTGAGTGGTATCACTGTGCCGCAAACGGTCGATTTTTGGCGGCGAACGGGGCGCATTTTGGAGGGGCACAGTCCTGCCCGGGATATGTGGTCAACCTTGATAAAACGTTTGCCCAGCTTGGGAGTATGGATGCCGCACAAGGGTCTTCAGGGATAGAAAAAACGTTTCATCATTGTTGGCTTTAGGTGAATAACTGACCAACCAGAACGGTAAAATAGTGTTTGTCTGAGCGTTGAGACGTTTAGACATCGCGCATTGTCATCGCCGGCAACGCGCAAACCGGTCCTAACGGAGCCAATTGGGTGCTCCGTTATATACGCAAGTCTAAGAGGGGCTTGTTTAGGAGGCACAGTATGGGACGTTTTACCAATCCTCGCGATCTGTACTTTGGTGAGGGCGCTCGCCACGAGGTGAAGAACCTCAAGGGCAAGAAGGCCATCATCGTTTCTGGCGGCAGCTCTATGCGCCGCGGCGGGTTCCTGCAGGACGTTGAGGCCGACCTCAAAGAGGGCGGCTTCGAGGTCAAGCTGTTCGAGGGCGTCGAGTCCGACCCGTCCATCGAGACGGTCATGAAGGGCGCCGAGGCCATGCGCGAGTTCGAGCCCGACTGGATTATCGCCATCGGCGGCGGCTCGCCCATCGATGCCGCTAAGGCCATGTGGGTCTTCTACGAGTATCCCGAGGAGTCCTTCGATAACATCATCCAGCCGTTCAGCTTCCCTGAGCTGCGTCAGAAGGCTCATTTCTGCGCCATCTCCTCTACCTCCGGCACCGCTACCGAGGTCACCGCGTTCTCCGTCATTACCGACTACGCCAAGGGCATCAAGTACCCGCTGGCCGACTTCAACATCACCCCTGATGTCGCCATCGTCGACCCCGAGCTCACCTACACCATGCCCGCCAAGCTGTGCGCTCACACCGGCATGGATGCTCTGACCCACTGCATGGAGGCCTACGTTTCCACCTGCGCCTCTATGTTCACCGACGCCAACGCTCTGCACGGCATCCGCGAGATCGTCGAGTGGCTGCCCAAGTCCTATGCTGGCGACCATGAGGCCCGTCAGCACATGCACGAGGCTCAGTGCATCGCCGGTATCGCCTTCTCCTCGGGCCTGCTCGGCATCGTTCACTCCATGGCTCACAAGACCGGTGCTGCCTTCGAGAACGGCCACATCATCCACGGTGCCGCTAACGCCATGTACCTGGGCAAGGTCATCCAGTGGAACTCCAAGGATCCCCGTGCTGCCGAGCGTTACGCTTACGTGGCCAAGGAGATCCTGCACCTTCCCGGCGAGACCAACGAGGAGCTCATCGCTGCGCTCGTCCAGAAGATCCGCGACCTCAACGACCAGCTCAACATTCCGCAGTCCATCAAGGATTACGCGAATGGTGGCGTGAAGGTCGACGCCGAGAACCCGCAGATGGTTTCCGAGGAGGAGTTCCTCGCCAAGCTGCCCGAGATCGCCGCGAACGCCGAGCAGGACGCCTGCACGCCCGAGAACCCGCGTGAGACCAAGGCTGCCGACTTCGAGAAGATCCTCAAGGCCTGCTACTACGACACCGACATCGATTTCTAATCGACTCTTGTTATCGTAACGAGGGGCTCCGCACGTATCCGTACGGAGCCCCTTTCTTTTTTAGAGAATGGGATAGTTATGGCTGCAATTTTCAATAGCCCCAGCAAGTACATCCAGGGTCCGGACGAGCTCGCCAAGCTCGGCTCCTATGTCGAGCCGCTCGGCGCTAAGGCCCTCGTCATCGTGACGCCTTCGGGCAAGAAGCGCGTCGGTGCCAAGATCGAGGGCGGCTTTGCCGAGGCCAAGGCCGAGCTGCTGTTTGAGGACTTTAACGGCGAGTGCTCCAAGGGCGAGGTCGATCGCCTGGTTGCGCTCGCTCGCGACAACGGTTGCGACATCATCGTCGGCGTCGGTGGCGGCAAGATCCTCGACACCGCGAAGGCCGTCGCCTATTACCTGGAGTCCCCGGTTATCATTTGCCCCACCATTGCCTCGACCGATGCACCGTGCTCGGCACTTTCGGTGCTTTACACCGATGACGGCCAGTTCGACAAGTACCTCTTCCTTAAGGCAAACCCCAACATTGTCCTGATGGATACGACGGTTATCGCGGCGAGCCCGGTGCGCCTGACGGTTTCCGGTATGGGCGATGCGCTCGCAACCTATTTCGAGGCTCAGGCGACGCACGATGCCGACGGCGGCACCTGCGCCGGCGGCAAGGGCGGAATGGCCGGCCTGGCGCTCGCCAAGCTCTGCTATGAGACGCTCATGGCCGATGGCGTCAAGGCCAAGGTTGCGCTGGAGAAGGGTGCGCTCACGCCTGCCGTCGAGCACATCATCGAGGCCAATACGCTGCTTTCGGGCATTGGCTTTGAGAGCTCGGGCCTTGCCGCTGCTCATGCCATCCACAATGGCCTGACGATGCTGCCCGAGTGCCACGGCATGTATCACGGCGAGAAGGTCGCCTTTGGCACTATCGTCCAGCTGGTACTCGAGGATGCCCCGACCGAGAAGCTCGAGGAAGTCTTGGGCTTTTGCATTGAGCTTGGCCTGCCGGTCACGATGAAGGAACTTGGCGTTGCCGAGCTTACGCGCGAGCAGGCCATGATTGTTGCCGAGGCCGCCTGCGCACCCGATGACACCATGTGCAACATGCCCTTTGAGGTGACGCCCGAGATGGTCGCAAACGCCATCCTGGGTGCCGACGCGCTGGGCCACTACTATCTCATGGATGAGTAAATCAAGCTAAGGAAGGGGCAAAGCCAACAGATGGCTTTGCCCCTTTTTGCTATGGTGCAAACTAACCTGGCCCCTTCGCACCAAGTTGGTGCAAAGGGGCCAGGTTACTTTGCACCAATCGTTGTTTGATGAAGGGTGGATTCTCGTATGGCGCTTCCTATGGTTTACGGCGGTCCCGGCCGGTATGTTCAGGGGCCGGGCGAACTCTCGCGTCAGGGCAGGTATTTGTCATGGTTGGGCTGCGCCGCCTATGTCTTGTTTGACCAAGGCACCGAGAATCGGCTGTGCAAGCAGATCGTCGATGGATTTCTAGACGAAAATCTAAGCGAGCCGTTCTTTAAGATTTATGACGGTCCGTGTACGGAAGAGGCCGTTGTAAAAATGGCTAAGGAAGCCCAGGCCGAGTATTGTGACATGGTGGTGGGTATTGGCGGCGGCAAGATGCTCGATATCGCCAAGGCCGTTGCGTTTTATGCCGAGTTGCCGTTGTGCGTATGTCCCACGGCGGCTTCGATGGACGGCCCGTGTAGCGAGATTTCCGATGCCGACCTGATGAGCGTTGCAGATGCGGCCTTTAGAAACGAACGCAATATGGCCAACGAGCAGACAAAGGTAACCAGACAAAAGCTCGTTGAGCTCATGCGCGAGGCATAGCTTGGCACTTGATTGACCTTGTGCAATCGAGGCGGCGATAGGCCATAGACTATTTGCCCCAAAGGTGCACCGCATGTAATTTGCCCAAGGCGTGGGCCGATAGCGTATTATTATCTCTTGCTTGTTTGCACTGCTCAGGGAGGGGCCGCGCATGGCGCAGGAACACGATCTGTTTGATGACATTATCGAGATCAGCAAGGGTTTCGACTTTCTTAAAAACCCGCTTGGCGGTGTGACCGATGCACTCGATCCGTCGGCACCGCAGTGGAATCCTGCCGACTACAAGGAGCGCCCGCGCGGCAACACTATTCCGTGTCTGACCTGCAAAAACGAAAAGAGCGGCTGCACCGCGTGCATGGACGTGTGCCCGGTCAACGCTATCGAGGTCGAGGAAGACGCCATTGAGATCCTCGACTCCTGTCGCAAGTGCGGCCTGTGCGCCGCTGCCTGTCCGACCGAGGCGATCATCTCGCCGCGCCTGGCGCCCAAAAACCTGTATGACGACATTGTCTCGGCGGCGACGAGCCACGAGACCGCCTACGTCACCTGCACGCGCGCCCTCAAGCGCATGCCGCGCGAAAACGAGGTCGTCGTTGCCTGCGTGGGCGATATTACGGCCGAGACCTGGTTCTCGGTACTGGCGGACTATCCCAACGTGAGTGTGTACCTGCCGTTGGGCGTGTGCGATAAATGCCGCAACACCGGCGGTGAGGACATTCTGGGCGAGGCGATTGCGAAGGCCGAGGAGTGGTCTGGCACGGGTATGGGCTTGGAGGTCGACCCCAAGAGCCTCAAGTGCCATAAGCTTCGCGAGTACGAGCGCAAGGAGTATATGGAAAAGATTGCCCGCACCACGGGCCTGACGGTGACCAAGCTCAACCCTGCGACGGCGGCGCTGGCCTCGGTGACGCAAAAGCTCAAGGCCCATCGCCATCAGATTACCCAGCTGGAGCGCACACTCAACACCATGTGCGGCACCACGACGACCAAGCGTCGCCGTTCGCTCACGCACGGGCGGCAGCTGGTGCTCTCGACACTGCAGAACCATCCCGAGCTTGCCCAGAACATGCAGGTGAGCACGCCGGAGTGCGATTTTGACAAGTGCACGTCGTGCGGCGAGTGCGTCAATGTATGCCCCACGTTTGCCTGCGATTTGGTGGGAAGCGGCCGCTTTGCGTTGGAGTCCACGTATTGCTTGGGCTGCGGCGCCTGTGTCAAGGTGTGCCCCGAGCATGCGCTCAAGTTGGTTGAGCATGATGCATCCAACCTGGTCGTCGTCGATCCCGAGGCCGAGGAAAAGGCCGCTCAGAAGGCCAAGGCTCACGAAGAAGCTGAGAAGGTCAAGGCCGAGGCGAAGGCCAAGCTCGACAAGATGCTTGATCAGGTGGAAAAGCTCGCGGACTAGCTAAAAGAGCGTAAATGATGGCCGGTGGGACAGGTACTGCCCCACCGGCCAAAAAAGTTGAGGCTTCGGTAGTTTGTGTGACAAGGGGCTAGCCTAGGCAGCAACGCTCTTCGC
>CATZTY010000078.1 GCA_958424475.1 uncultured Collinsella sp. | reverse complement strand
AACCTGAACGGTAAACAAGGCGGGCTCGGAAATTCCCATAAATGCTGAGAAGGCGCACGTCATTGCAGCGGACTTGAGCTTTTCGTCGGTCATGCGCAGGGCTGCACCAAAAGACGCACCGCTTTCGGCGAGGTTATGGCAGAAAGAGATCGGGAGCAGATAGTCATACCCAAGCGTTGCGATATTGGAAATCTGGATAGGGCTCGTTGACTGATGCATGCCGAAGAGCACGATAAGCGGCATAAAGAAGCCCAGCAGAAAACCGGCAACGGGGCCTAACGTCGAGAATAGCCAAACGATACCGTTGGCAAGACCAAGACCGCACCAGGCACCAATCGGAGCGAGCACAAACAGGTTGACGGGAATCACGATAGCAAGGGAGAGCGCCGGAACGACAACGAGCTTAAAAAGATCCGGCACGACTTTGTCGATTGCACGATATACAAAAGACAAGCCAATGACGCCAAAGATAACCGGGAACACGGAATCGGCGTAGCTAAAAATCGGCACCGCAAAACCGAACAGCGCAAGGGGCGTCTCGCCCGTACCGACAGCGTTGACAATGGTCGGGTACATCAGCGATCCGGCAACACAAAGCGCAAGCGAACGGTTGACCCGGAACTTATCAGCTGTAGACATTGCCAGCAAAAACGGCAAGAAGTAGAACGGGATATCCGAAATCATATTGAATATCGCAAAGTCGCCGGCACCCGTGTCGATTCCAAAAGCCGCGATAGCAGCCAGGATGCCCTTTACGATGCCTCCCGCCACCAGTGCGGGAATGATAGCGGAGAAGATGCCGGTGATGATATCGAATACGCGAGCCGAACCTTTTTGGAGCTCAGGCTGCTCGGCGTCGGCGGAGACCTCGCCACCCATCCTGTCACCTAGCATGGGCTCCAATTCGTCATATACCGACCCCACGCTGGCGCCGATGATAACTTGCCACTGTCCGTCTTTAACCTGCGCGCCCAAGGCGCCGTCAAGCGTCTTAAGGGCCTCCAGGTCTGCCTTGCTATCGTCCTTCAGGTTGAATCTGAGCCTTGTAATGCAGTGCGTTGCCATAACAACGTTATCGGCGCCGCCCACGAGCTCGAGGACACGAGCGGCCAGTTCCTTCTTGTCTGCCACGACAATCACTCCTACCCAAGATCCTCGCCATTAGTGGCGATACATTTCTGATACCAATAGAAAGAGTCTTTACGCGAGCGCTCCGCAGTGCCGTTGCCGCAATTATCCAGATCGACATAGATAAGCCCGTAGCGCTTGTCCATCGTAAGAGGACCGCAGGCAACAAGGTCAATGAATCCCCAGATCATGTATCCGCGCACGTCAACGCCATCGATCACTGCTTCCTTAAGGCACTTTATGTGCTGGCGCAAATAATCGATTCGATACTCGTCGTGGATGCTGCCATCCTCCTCGACTACATCAGATGTACCGAGGCCGTTCTCGGCGATATACAGGGGCAGCCCATAGCGGTCATACATCTGGTTAAGGGTAACCCTCAGACCAATGGGATCGAGCTGCCAGCCCCACTCACTCGTCTCGAGATAAGGGTTCTTGTTTGCCATGACCAGATTACCCGCAGTCTTCTCCCATCCCTGATCGCAGGTGGATACCTGGGAAAAGTAGTACGAGAAGGCCAGGAAGTCGACCGTGTTGCGAGCGATGAGCTCTTCATCGCCCGGTTCCATTTGAATCTCGATATCGCACGCATCGAAATAGCGATTCATATAAGCGGGGTATTTTCCACGAGCCATCACGTCCGTATAGAACCAGTTGGAATACTGGTCGTCGTGAATAGCCTGCATGTTATCTTCGGGACGGCAGGTGGCGGGATACGTACAGAATCGAGCGATCATGCCGCCAACGGGAGTATCGGGCGAAAGACGATGGACAATCTCGACGGCACGCGCATTGGCAACGAACTCGTGGTGCAGGCACTGGAAGATGGCTCGATCGAAGTTCTCCCCCTCTTCGTCTTTGACCAGACAGACCCCGTCCCAAGGCGAAAAACGTGCTGCATTGAACTCGTTAAAAGGCAGCCAGAAATCGACCAGATCGCCCAATTCCGTAACGATTGTCTCGACATAGCGGGCAAAGAAATCAATCGTCTTGCGATTCTTCCATCCCCCATATGTGGTGACAAGATTTACCGGGATGTCATAGTGGAGCATGGTGACGAAGGTTTTAATGCCGTGCTTTTTGCACTCACCCAGCATGCTTCGATACCACTCGATGCCTTCGCGGTTAGGTTCAAGATCATCTCCGTTAGGATAGATTCGGCTCCAGCAAATAGAAGTGCGGAACAGCTTGAGGCCCATCTCCGCAAAAAGCGCGATGTCCTCACGGTAGTGATGATAGAAGTCGTTACCGCGCCTAAACGGGTAGAACTCAACACCATCATCTGCGAGAGCGTTCATTAGTTCGTCATGGCAGAAGGGGTTGTTTTGATGCTTGTCCTCAATCTGGTCATGAGTCCAGGTACCATCCAGCCATCGACAATCCTGCGTCGACTTTCCCTTTCCGCCCTCATTCCAGGCGCCATCGGCCTGCGAGCACGATATGGCTCCGCCCCATAAAAAGTCGGAGTCAAACCCATGTTTTAACTTACTCATTTGCCCTCCTTGATCGGATGCTCCAGCGGATAACCCAATACTAGGAAGAACAAGATGCATAAGATATCGCATAGAAAGCGTGGTTTTATAACATTTTTTTAGATATAATACCGTTTAAGGCATCGATTCTACCGTTCACCCCTGGAGCACCCCATGGATTCGAATCTCAAACAGCTGCTCTATACGCATACCGAGACCGAAGAGTGGCATCGCACACATCCGGGAGAGCTCAGCCCGCGATATAACAGGGTGGAAACCACAACCATTAACGGCGAAGAGGTCTATCTGTTTGATTGGAAAGAAACTCTCGACGAAAACCCCGTGGGCCTTATCAAGGAGTCGCGCTTTACCGATATTCCTCCTCATATCAATCGGGATATGGAGCTTAACTACGTGTACGACGGCGTCTGCACGTTTATCGTCAACGGACGGCGACTACCCCTTAAAAAGGGCGACGTGCTCATTTGCAACACCGGCGTAGTCAGAAGCGTTCCATACGTTAAGGGCGAACATGATATCGTCATTTCGATCGTCTTCAAAAAAGAAATGTTCGATTCGTTGTTCCTGAGCCAGCTACCCGGCGCGTCACCATTAACGAATCTTCTATTTGATTTTGTGTCCAAAAACCGCGAGGCCCGAAAATATCTCATTCTTCCAGAGGAATACGCCCGACATGCGCGACGCCTCATCGAGATGCTCTTTATCGAATATCACTTTAAAGATGCCTATTCCAATGAACTCATGAGGCACCTCGCCGTCAGCCTATTCCTTGTTCTCATTCGAGGACTGTACCGACGCTCCGCAACTGATAACCAGGCGATCATGTCGGACGAACGCATCGTGTCGATTCTGAATCATATTGAGCGAAGCTACGGCGACTGCACACTCGAAAGCATTGCGAGCGATACGGGTTATAGCACCAGCTATCTCAGCAGCTTGATCAAGCAAAAACCGGCAAAACGTTTTCGCAAATCAAGCTCAACCAGCAGCTCACAGAGGCGGCATATCTTCTCAATAACACCGAGCGCAGCGTGCAGTATGTAGCCCGAAAAGTCGGCATCTCCAACATGTCATTCTTTTACTCAAAATTCAAAGAAGCATTCGGCGAAACGCCAGGTGCGTTCAAGACGCATCGGTCTAATTAAAGGCGTTATTACTCAGACCGATCAGCTTCGCGTGGCGCAGGAATGCACGACCGGAGCAGCGAGCGCATCGCCTCTACCAGCACAAAGCCGGCGATGGCAACCGTGACCGCCACGTCGAACGGCGTGTTCACAAACCAGAGCAACGTCATGAGGTACGAGCCGGCATTAAAGGCAAAGTGCAACAGGATCGTGTAGCGGAGCTTTCCGGTGGTCACGAGTACCCAGCCAAAGATGAGGCCAGCGGCACCCGCGTAGCAACCCTGCACCCAATTCATGTGCATAAAACCGAAGATTGCCGCCTGCAGTACAATCGCCGCTGCGATACCCCACGTGCTTGGGGCCGCCCAGGGCACCATGGCGCCGCCCTGCGCGCTCGCACGACGCCGGCGCTTCCAAAGTGGGCGGCACTGCGGATTAAACGCTCGGAGCGAAAACTCAAAAATGATACCGCGTACCAGCAGTTCCTCGCAAAACGGAGCGCCGAGCACCGTGGTCAGGACGGCCAGATAGCTCGTGTCGCCCATGCCCGTCTCCTCGACAAGTTCGCTGTAATCGGCCGCCGCCTCGGGTAACAGCGACAGCACAGCGTCGGTCACGTAGCCAACGACCACCTGCAGGGCAAGGCCGATCACGATAACGCAGGCGATGCGTTTCCACGCCCCACGCGCTCCCCCGCCAAGCGGATGCTCGCTTTGCCGGCGTGCCATAAACGAACGCGGCCACAGATAACGCCACCACAGTAGCGCCATCAAAAACGATGCCGTCTGCGCGACGGCCTGAAGCAATTGAATGTCGAGGTCATCGATCGAAAAGCCCATGAACACCGATGCCACGCCAAGGGCGGAGAACAAAACGACACTCAGGGCAATATCGGCAGCGACGACGCCAAAACAGGCAAGCGCCCAAATCATCGCATTGAGCATGCCAACCTCCTCCCGACGACTAGTCATTGGGAACGTTCTTCAACGACTAGCTGTTGGGGACAGTCTTTGCCAAAGGCCCCGCTGGGCGAAATGTCGAACGGAAAGGTGCCGCAGCGATTGAAGGCGGCGATGAACATGCGGATGGCGTTGGACGGCGTGGTGCCCACGAGCTGGGTTGCCGCCGCGAAGGCTGCCTTTTCCTCGGGCAAGACCTTCGCGACAACCGGGGTCATGTGTTCTGCCATGGCGCTTCCTTTTTGAAACGACGGTGGTGCGGATGGATGCGGGCCACGCGGCTGGGCGACGGGCTGTGAAGGCAACCCGATTGGCCCGCATCTGGAGTTTGTTCTACGGCGTTGGTATTACTTGGTATTCCTAAGTATTACCCCGCAGATAGAATACCATACCCGACCCCATGGGGACGGAGAAAAAACGGATCAATTTGTTGCTGAGTAAGTCTTTAGAGTGTAATGATGTCCGAGATATTGAGGGCCCGAGCGTCAGCGGCATCGTGCGTGGCAAGCAACAGCATACGGCCGTCGAGCAAGTCGAGCACGACCTCGGTGCATGCGTCGCGCGCAGCGATGTCTAGACCGGTAAAGGGCTCGTCCAGAATCACTGCGCCGCCCGGACACAGCAGGGCTCGGGCAATCTCGACGCGACGGCGCTGCCCGCCCGAAAGCTCGGCCACGCGAGCATCCACATCGACTCCCGGCACCAGCAGGCGCAGCAATGCCGCGGCGCTCGAAGCATCCACACGCGCATCGGCGCACACCAGCACGTTATCCAGCGCCGAGGCGGACTCGGCCAAGCGTGCATCCTGAAACACCATCGAGCACGGCGAGCACTCCCCCGCTGCCAACGAAAGCAGCGTCGACTTGCCCATGCCCGAAGCACCCATCACACAGATGCGCCCACCCGCGGGCACATTGAGCACCAGACCGTCCAGCGCCGGCGCCCAGGACGCGCGATCGCCCACGGCAAGCGCAAGCTCCGCTGCAGCGCCATCGCCAGCAGAGCCGCCCGCACGCCCGCGATTACCACGCCCATGTGCCCGCACGGCCGCGCGCCACGCCACGGGTCCCGAAACCCGCA
>CATZTY010000077.1 GCA_958424475.1 uncultured Collinsella sp. | reverse complement strand
CGCGCTCCAGCATGGGGATGTCGTTGTAGGTGTCGCCCACGGCGGCGGCATCGGCGATATCGATGCCCAGGTGCTCGCAAAGATGCGCGACGCCGGCGCCCTTGTCGACGCCCAAGTTCATGAAGTCGATCCACTCGCGCCCGGCGTTGGTGACGTAGAGCTTGTCCGAGAACTCGGGACTATAGGTCTCGCGGAAAGCGGGCTCGGCGTCGTAGCCGGGGAAGAAGACCGAAATCTTGTTGGACTCGAAATCAATGCCATCAAAGCTGTCGACGTAGTTGATTGTGTTGTAGTAGACGCTGATCTCGTCGTGGTATTGATGGTCGCGGGCAAGCGCGTAGAACTCGTCGAAGCAGCAAAGGACGGGGACAGCGCGCGGATCCTCCGAGGCACGGCTCAAGACCTGCTGATACAGCTCCACGTCAATAGTGCTCTTATAGATATAGCTGCCGCGATAGATCACGCACGCTCCGTTGTCGGGACAAAAGGCGAGGCGGTTCTTGACGCCCTCGAACATCTCCTCGAGCTTGGGGGCGGGACGTCCGCTGGCGGGGCAGAATACGATGTCGGCGTCGGCGAGCTTGTCTAGGCGCTCATCAAGACCCTGGGGCAGCACGCGCTCGTCGGTCAGCAGCGTCTTGTCCATGTCGACGGCGAGAATCTTAATGTTTCCGATATTGGCGTCCGATTCGTAAGTTTGCATAAAAGCGAGCCTTTCGTTTCGAGATTGTTTCAGACGTTATAGCCATCAATTCGTAGTCGGGCGTATTTTCGCAGGAACGGAGCGTATTTGCACCACGCTTCACAAAGTAATGAAAAAACTTTTCAGAAATTTGAATTTGTCGCTTGTGCTGCGGGCACTTTAGCGTAATATAGCGACCATCGAAAACGGAGACGGAAAAACAACCGCTTACCGAGGAAAAGGTACCGTTTACGATATTAGAATTGCGCCCGGCGATAGGTGAAAGGAGAGGCAGATGCAGTTCGTAACGATCATCACCACTGCAGACAATGCCATCCGACGCCAGCGCGCAATTTCCCGACGACGATAACAATCGTCTCTGTCCGCATGGGGCGAATTGCCTCAACAGAGTCATTTTGAGGTCGTTGGTTTTTAGCACGACATTGCTGCATGTTTCTAGGGCATGTATGTGCTGATTTTTGCTATTTAACCTGATATTGCACGGTATATGACCTTGAAATGACTTGCAACTGACCGATGTTCTAACTAGCTACCAAGGGCGAAAGGAAACAGCCATGAGCAAGGAAAAAGTCGTTCTCGCATATTCCGGTGGTCTTGATACATCCGTATGTGTCAAGTGGCTCCAGGACGAGAAGAATCTCGATGTCGTTTGTGTCTGCGGCAACGTGGGCCAGGAAGAGACCGGACTGGATGCCAAGAAGCAGAAGGCGCTCGACCTGGGCGTTCGCGATTGCCAGGTGCTCGACCTGCGCGACGAGGTCTCCGATGAGTTCCTGACCAAAGCCATTGCAGCAAACTCCATGTACGAGAACAAGTATCCGCTGCTCTCCGCCCTGTCTCGCCCGCTGCTTGCCAAGAAGCTTGTTGAGGTCGCCCACGAGTTTGGCGCGACCTACGTCGCCCACGGCTGCACCGGCAAGGGTAACGACCAGGTCCGTTTTGAGGCCGCCGTCAAGGCCCTCGACCCCGAGCTCAAGGTTATCGCTCCGGTTCGCGAGTGGGACCTGAAGTGTCGCCCCGACGAGGTCGCCTATGCCCACGCCCACAACGTGCCGGTTCCCGAGGGTGCCAACGACAACCCCTACTCCATCGACGACAACCTGTGGGGTCGTGCCATTGAGTGCGGTCACCTGGAGGATCCCTGGAATGAGCCGCTCGACGACGCCTGGGTTATGACCAAGAATCCCGAGGACACGCCCGACACCCCGACGTATACCGAGATTGAGTTTGAGGTCGGCAAGCCCGTCGCCGTCGACGGCAAGAAGATGAAACTCTCCGAGATCGTCATCGCCCTCAACAAGATTTCGGGCGACAACGGCTTTGGCCGTCTCGACCTGGTTGAGGATCGTCTGGTGGGCCTCAAGAGCCGCGAGTGCTATGAGGTTCCCGGCGCCCTGACGCTCATTACCGCCCATAAGGCACTCGAGGACATTTGCGTTGAGGGCGACCTGCTCAAGACTAAGATTAAGCTCGAGCAGGATTGGGCCACCGCCGTGTACAACGGCCAGTGGTACAGCCCACTCAAAAACGCGCTCGACGCCTTTATGGCCGACACCCAGAAGTTCGTGACCGGCACCGTCCGTCTGAAGTTCTTTAAGGGCAACTGCCATGTCGTCGGCCGCAAGAGCCCCTTCAGCCTCTACGACTACGGTCTGGCCACCTACGACCGCGACACCACGTTTGACGAGAAGGCTAGCGCTGGCTTTATCGAGATCGATACGCTGTCGCTCAAGACGTGGGCTAAGGTCCAGGGTCCCAGCTCTGCTGCCGCCCAGGCTTAAGCCTCCCTTTCCTTGGTATTCGCGCGGCCCATCCGCGTGATACATAACGGGCGCACGGGGTCCCTACCTTTCGTTATGCTTGCTGACACTTCTTAACATCGGTGGCCCCTACGTTCCGCCCGCGTATTTGATGCCGCGTCTGCGGCTGAGTCCGAGCCCCGCCGGGGTTATCCGGCGGGGCTCCTTCTATCAATTTGGCGGCTCTGCGCCTATATATATGAGGAGTATCCATTATGTTCCATGCTATCGCGCATGCTTTACTTGCCCTCGTGCCCGAGTTCGATGCTGCAAAGGTCGAGGACGTTCCTATGAGCCTGAAGGCCTGGATCGATGGTTCGCAGGGCAACATCCGGAGGGAGACGTTGGGCGCCAAGTGCATGGTGCGTCACTTCTTTGCAAATTAGCTACATGGCCCAGCGCACGGCAGGGAGTGTGTAAAACTAGCGGTTGAAAAATCGCTTTAGCGACAGGGCGCATTGCTTTGGGCGCTTGTTTTGGTATTTGGAGAAAGGAGACGGTTCCATGGCTCTTTGGGGCGGTCGTTTTGAGGCGGGCGTGGCCGAGGTCACGCAGGAGTTTGGCGCGTCGCTGCCGGTCGACAAACATCTCTATAAGCAGGATATCGCCGGATCTAAGGCACATGCCAAGATGCTGGCGGCCCAGGGCATTATCAGCGCCGAGGACGAGCAGGCGATTGCCGAGGGTCTGACCGCAATCGAACAGGATATCGATGCCGGCAACTTCACCTTCGATATCAACGACGAGGACATTCATATGTCCATCGAGAGCGAGCTGACGCGTCGCATCGGCGAGGCTGGTAAGCGCCTGCATACCGGGCGTTCGCGCAACGACCAAGTTGCGACCGATACGCGCCTGGGCGTCAAGGCGCTGGCCAAGGAGCTCATGGAGACCAATCTTGAACTGCGTCATGTGCTGGTGGATGCGGCTAAAAAGTACGACAAGGTGATTCTGCCGGGTTACACGCACATGCAGCATGCTCAGCCCGTGCTGCTGTCGCACCATCTGCTGGCGTATTCCTGGATGTTCGTGCGCGACTTTACACGCCTGAAGGTCGCCTTTGATGCTGCCGACAACTGCCCGCTGGGTGCTGCCGCGCTTGCCGGTACGAGCTATCCGCTCGATCGTCAGATGACGGCTGCCGAACTTGGCTTTGCGGGTGTGATTCCCAACTCGCTCGATGCGGTTTCCGACCGCGATTTCCTGCTCGATCTGCATTACGCCGGCTCCGTCATGGCGATGCACTTGTCGCGTCTTTCCGAGGAGATCGTGCTGTGGTCGAGCTCCGAATTTGGCTTTATCACGCTTTCCGACTCCTACTCCACCGGCTCGTCCATCATGCCGCAGAAGAAGAACCCCGATTTTGCCGAGCTTATCCGCGGCAAGAGCGGCCGAGTCTATGGCAACCTGGTGCAGCTGCTCGTGACCATGAAGGGCCTGCCGCTTGCTTATAACAAGGACTTGCAGGAGGACAAGGAGGGCGCCCTCGATACCGCCCATACGCTCATGCAGTGCCTGTCGGTTATGGCCGGTATGATTTCGACCTGGACCGTCAACGAGGATGCCATGGCGCGCGAGTGCGGTGTGGGGCACCTTGCCGCCACCGATGTTGCCGATTACCTGGCCAAGCGTGGCCTGCCGTTCCGCGAGGCACATGCCGTGGTGGGCCATTTGGTCCTGATGTGTGAGAAGCGCGGCTGCAACCTTGAGGACCTGCCGTTTGAGGTGTTCCAGGAGGCGAGTCCGCTCTTTGAGCACGACATTACCGAGGCGCTCGACATCCCGTCGATTGTCGCCGCGCGCACGACCGAGGGCGGCACCGCCCCTGCCGCCGTTGCCGTGCAGCTGCAGCGTGCCGAGGCACAGCTTGAGGCCGACAAAGGCGTGTTTGGATCGCTGACCAAGGTCGTCGAAATGGGCCACGGGGTAAAGTAGGGGTTTGGCTGAAGCTGTTTTGGCCATTATTTATTGATAAATCGTTGTTGCTTTACGGACGTCTGCTGATGTGGGCGTCCGTATTTTGTTGCTATGGGGGAGGGGCTTGTCGAGAACTTCTGTAGGACCTTTGGGCAGGTTGTGAAGGGGGCACGTTCACGGGCGGCAACCGACCGTCCGCTCGGTTCGATGCGGTTGATGTGCGGTCGGATGGTACTCTAATCGGGCCTCGAAACAGAAGTGACACAAATGGAACGTTTTAATAAATTGTAACGTTTCAAAAAACAGCTTTTTGTTTAACTGCAGCTAAAACTCTGTTACGATGCAGTCCGGGCGGGTGCCGGAATGGGACTTGGGCACGCGCGAACCTACTTGAAAGGCTACCTTATGGCTATCGAGAAGACCTTCATCATGATTAAGCCCGACGCTGTGCGCGATCGTAAGATCGGCGAGATCGTCGCTCGCATTGAGCGTAGCGGCCTTGTCATCGAGCGCATGGAGATGACCACGCTCGAGCGCGCTACCGTCGAGGAGCACTACGCCCATCTGGCCGACAAGCCCTTCTTTGGTGGTCTCTGTGACTTTATGACGAGCGGCCCGGTCGTTAAGATGGTCGTTTCCGGTCTCTCCGCTGTCTCCAAGATGCGCACCCTTATGGGTGCTACCAACCCGCTTGATGCTGCTCCCGGCACCATTCGCGGCGACTTCGCTGTCGATGTCAACGCTAACGTAATCCACGGCTCCGACTGCTTGGAGAACGCCGAGATCGAGATCAAGCGCTTCTTTGGCTAAACCAGCTTTGACTCCTTAAAGCTGTTAGCGTGTGGCTTTGGCGCCGCGGAATTCCATCCGCGGCGCCCTTTTTATTCCAGTAGATTTTTGGTAACCGCTTAGAAATCTACTAAAGAGCCCCCGCCCGGATGTTTCTTCCGGGCGGGGGCTGGCGTTAGCGTATGGCTTTGTAGGTCTTTAGGCCTCGTCGACGACCTTGAGGCCGCGCGTGTGGTCGATCTCGTTGAGGAGGTTAACGCGACGCTCATGACGACCGCCCTCAAACTCGGCGTCGAGCCACTCGTCGACAATCATCTTGGCGAGCTCGGAGCCCACGACGCGGGCGCCAAAGGCGAGCACGTTGGTATTGTTGTGCATGCGGGAGAGCTTGGCGCTGAAGGGCTCGGAGCACACGACGGCGCGAACACCTTCGACCTTGTTGGCGGCCAGGCTGATGCCGACGCCGGTACCGCAGATCAGGATACCCAGGTCGACGTCACCGTTGGCAACGGCCTTACCCACCTTGTAGCCGGCGATGGGGTAATCAAAGCTCTCGGAGGTGTCGGTTCCAAAGTTCACGACCTCGCAGCCGCGCTCCTTCAGGTGCTCGGAAATGATGTTCTTGA
>CATZTY010000076.1 GCA_958424475.1 uncultured Collinsella sp. | reverse complement strand
TAGAAGGTTCATGTCTGCGGCAAGGATGGCATCTGCGAGCGGATCGCCATCGACGGCACGAACGAACTCGACAAACCCCATGGGGCGCATGGTAAGCTGGTCAATCTTGCCGACGGGGAACGACTCGTTTTCGCGTCGGAGCGCGAGCCCCATATAGGAGCCGGCTGCCACGATATGGTATTCCGGCGCCAACTCGTTGAAGTATTTGAGCGAGGTGATGCCACGCGGTGCCTCTTGGATTTCGTCGAAGATGATGAGTGTGTCTGTCGGCGTTATGGTCTGGCCGCGCAGGAGCTCTATCTGGGAGATGATGCGTTTGGGGTCAAGGCTTCCGTCGAACAGCGAACGTACGCCCGGTTCGAGCATAAAGTCAAAACGGATGACGTTTTGATACTGCTGGCCTGCGAATTCGTTGAGAAGCCAGGTTTTTCCCGTCTGGCGGGCCCCCTTAAGCAGGAGGGGCTTGCGGTTTGCCCTAGATTTCCAAGCGATGAGTTCGTCCATTAGCTGTCGCTGCATACTGCCTCCTAACGATCATGTTTAGTATAAGACTGTTTTGGTCTTTCCATTGAAAAATGTGGGAATGAACCACGTCTTTCCATCGAATAATGTGGGAGGCAATCACGTTTTTCCATCGAATAATGTGAGGGTTTAGGTAGGCATCTGGGGACGTTCTTTTTCTGCCGGCAGTTTGGGACACTCCTTGTTTTGGTGCAAATTAGTTACCCCTGCATCAGAAAACGGCGCCCGTCGGCGATGTTGCCGGCGGGCGCCGTTGTCGTGTGGGCGGTTATGTTGTGGCCGCTGATGAGGCTCGAACTCGTATGCTACAGCGAGTCGATAAAGCGCTGCTGGGCGGCGCGTCCCGCCTCATCCCATTTAAAGACGCCGGCGTTGTCGAGCACGTGGCCAAACACCACGCCCACCTCCTCGTGCAGGATATCGATGGCGTTGTCGGTCGTAAGTTCATCGGCGCGGCGTGCAAAGACATCCTCGGCCCATGCGGCGTGGCTGCGGCAAAGGTCGTCGCCCTCGAGTGCGGCGCCAAGGTCGTAGCTTGCGTCGACCTTGGCGGCCAGCAGGTGCTCGCGGACGGCGCCGAGCTCGGGAACCAGGCGTGGCGGCAAAATGGCCAGGCCCATGACCTCGATCAGGCCGATGTTCTCCTTCTTAATGTGGTGGTACTCGGCATGCGGGTGGAATACGCCCAGCGGATGCTCGTCAGTCGTGATGTTGCAGCGAAGCGCCAGGTAGGCCTCGTAGATTTCGCCGCCGGCATTGCCGCGGGAGTCGACGCGGCGGATGACGGGCGTCACGGTGTTGTGCGCCACGCCATCGGCTGTGTGCGCGACGACGCCAACCGACTCATCGGTCCACTCGCGCCAGGCAAGGATAATCTTCTCGGCGGCGTCGAGCAGCTGGGCGCGGTCGTGCGAACGCAGTCGCAGCACCGAGAGCGGCCACTGCAACACGGTACCGCTGACCTGGTCAAAGCCGGGCACGCTAAACTGCGAGACCTCAGCGGCGTGCATCATGGGGAACTCGTGTGCGCCGCCCTGGAAGTGGTCGTGCGACAAGATCGAGCCGCCCACGATGGGCAGGTCGGCGTTGGAGCCAATAAAGTAGTGCGGGAACAGGTCCACAAAGTCGAGCAAGCAGGTCAGACCCTTGCGGTCGACGTGCATCGGACGATGCTCGGAGCTCATGGCAATGCAGTGCTCGTTAAAGTACGCGTACGGGCTGTACTGGAAGCCCCAGCGCTCGCCATTTAGCTGAATGGGAATAACGCGCAGGTTCTGGCGAGCGGGATGGGCGCCGCCGTCGGCTGCGGCGGAGCGTCCGGGATAGCCCTCGTTTTCGATGCAGAGCTGACAAGCGGGATACTTCTCGCCCGTGTTTTTGGCGGCACCGGCTGCGGCAATGTCGCGCGGGTCCTTCTCGGGCTTCGACAGGTTGATGGTGATCTCCAGGTCGCCCCAGTTGGTGGGGGTGCGCCATTTGATGTTGCGCGCGATGGCGGCACGGCGCACGTAGCCGGCGTCGCAGCACAGACCGTAGAACCAGTCGGTCGCGGCGCGGGGCTCGTTGACGCCCATGCGGCCGTTGAACTCCTCGTTTACAACCGAAGGCCTCGGCATGAGCGCGCCCATGATGCGCATGGCGATGCGGTCGCGGCCCGACACCGTGTCTTCGGCAGCACCGTTGGCAACGGCGGCCTCGGAAAGCGCGGCGAGCGTGCCCTCCAGGTCAAAATCGGGCAGGGTATCGGGGTGCAAGAGCGAAATCTTCTCGGTCTTGAGCGCCCAGGCCATGTTGAGCGCGGGGCCCGTGGCGCCGATGCACTCCAGAATGGTGTTGTAGGCCCAGATGCGGTCGTCCTGTCCGATCATCGATCGGTGGATAGCGTACTCGATCAGGTTCTGCGCAGCCTCGCGCGCGTCGGTCATTACAGCCATGCCGCGTAAGCCCCCTTGTCAGAGATAGCGTAGTGACGGGCAGAGCCCTCGCCCAGCCAGCCGTTCATCTTGGTAATAAAGGTGTCGACCAGGTCGAGTGGCACAAAGGCCTGGATGGTGCCACCAAAGCCGCCGCCGTGGATGCGGACGGCGCCACGGCCGTCGAGCACATGCTCGGCAAGAGCAAGTGCGTACATGGAAGGCTGCTCGGCACCCAGTTTGGCAACAACATTCTGCAGGTACATGGCGGAGCTGGCGCCGGACTCGCGCGTCAGGACCAGGAACTGGTCAATGTCGCCGGCGTTCAGGGCCGCCCAGCGCTTATCGACCAGGCCGTTCTCGTACCAGTAGTGAACGGCGCGCAGGCAGGCACGGTCGCCCAGCTTGGCGCGCAGCTCGGGGAGCTTGGCGTCAAAGTCCGCCACGTTTACCTCGCACAGGCGTGCCTTGCCAAACTCGGCAGCGACGTCCTGCATCTCGCGCGGAACGGCGGCGTAGTCGTCGGTAGCTGCCACATGGTCGGCGCCAACCTTAACGAGCACGAGCGCATAACCGTGATCCTCAAAATTGAGCTCGAGCTTCTGGGTTTTAGGCTGAGCCTGGTCCTCAAAGTCCATGTAGGCGAGGCCGCCCAGGCACACAGCGGCCTGGTCCATCAGACCGCAGGGCTTACCATAGTAGTTGTTCTCGGTGCGCTGGCTCATCTGGGCGAGTGCGACGGGCTCGATGGCGGGCGCGCCCCAGAGCGTCTCCATGGTGCGACCGTATGCCGCCTCGACGGCAGCGGAGCTCGAAAGGCCGCCGCCCGAGGGGACGGAGCAGGTGAAGGCGAAGTCAAAGCCCTGGGGCTCAACACCCAGGGCAGCGATTTCGTGGGCCATGCCGCGTACGAGGCTCGCGGACGTGCCCTTCTCGGACTCCTGAACGTCTAGCGTGTCGAGCGCGATTTCAAACGTGGGATAGCCCTCGTCGGCTACGCGAACCTTGTTGGAATCGGTTGCCACGGCGATGCCGTCGACGGCGACATCGAGCGAGCCGGCGATAACGTGGCCACCCTCGTGGTCAGTGTGGTTGCCGCTGATCTCGGAGCGGCCGGGCGCGTGCACGTAGAGCACCTGGCGGTCGCCGATGGGGCCAAACTCCTCCTCAAACAGCTTGGTGAGCGTGGCGAGTGTCTTTTCGTCGGGGGTGGTCATGGGGGTCCTTTCTTTGGCGCGCACGGATGAGTTTTGCGTCGTTATGAGTACGTTAACAACTTGAAGCGGCATGAACCAAGTGTTCACGATACCGCACGTTACGGGCTATGTTAACGTACTCATAACACATCGCTTGTCACTTTTTGAGAATCTGGTAATCGGTAGAAATTCAGCCGTGAACGGTACTGCCGTATGGACTTATAAAGCAGAAGAGATGCAGATAGAAAAAGTAGAGTACGTTAACATGCGTCCGACGATAGCGGGCCTCGGCGCGGGATGTATTTCTGCCCGGGCCGGCATTCACGCTATTCAGATCTCGCAAGGGTGAAGGTGATCCTGTGGCAAGGCGCCCGTCCAACGATACCAGTTCGCGTCCGGTCTCCATGGCCGACGTCGCCCGCGCTGCCGGCGTTTCGCAGCAGACGGTTTCGCGCGTCGCCAACGGCTTGCCTAACGTTAACGAGCAGACGCGCCAGCGCGTACAGGCCGCTATGCAAAAGCTCGGCTTTCGTCCGAGTTATGCCGGTCGCTCGCTGCGCGACGGCCGTTATCATTCGGTCGGCCTGTGCGTCAACGATGTCACCAAGTTCGGCAACCTCTCAATGATCGACGGCATCGCCAGCGCTGCTCGCGAGCATAATTGCGCCATCACGCTGGTCGAGATGTCCAAGACCGAGGAGTTTTCGCTTGCCGAGGCCACGCGTCGTATGGCCGCATTGCCGGTGGACGGCATCATCATCGGCATGAGTCGCATGGCGCCCGATTTTGAGACGTTTGATCCACTGCCGGGCATTGGCACGGTCATCGTTACCATGTACGCGCACCCGCGGGTGACCACGGTCGACTCCGATCATTACGGCTGCTCGCTATTGCTTATGGATCACCTGTTTGAGCTAGGGCACGAGCAGATTCGCTATATTGGCGGCCCGTCATTCTCGGTCGACGAGCAATTTCGTCGCGCCGGTTGGCAGGATGCACTCGAGCGTAAACACATCGAGCCGGCAGAGCCGCTCGAGGGCGACTGGTCTGCCAACAGCGGCTACGAGGCCGGCAGGTACCTGGCCGAGCACGATCACACCATGACGGCGATCTATGCGGCAAACGATCAGATGGCAAATGGCGCGATTGCCGCGCTGCGTGATAGCGGCCTGCGCGTGCCCGAGGACGTGAGCGTGGTGGGCGTCGATGACTCGCTCGATGATTTTGTGGCACACAACGAGCTCACGACCGTGCGATTCGATTTACATCAGCGTGGACGCGAAGTATTCGAGCATGCGGTTCCCGAGGCGGGTACGGCGGGCAAAACCGTTGCCATTCGTATTCCCGGCCAGCTTATCGTTCGACATACCACGGCAGCTCCGCGCACATAGTTTTTGCAGGTCAATGGCGATATATTCCGCCTCAATAACAATCGATAAGGATGCTGGCAGATAGCCGTGGCTATGAAGACGAGTGCTATGATAGACGGGCTCTTTTGTCTATCTAGGAGGCTTTGCCTGATGGAGATCACCAAGGATATCCGCTACATTGGCGTTAACGATCACGACATTGACCTGTTCGAGGGCCAGTACGATGTGTCCGAGAACGGTATGGCATACAACAGCTATGTTATCTTGGGCGAAAAGATCGCTGTCGCCGATTCAGTCGACGGCGGTTTTGTTGACGAGTGGCTCGGCAACCTCGAGGCCGTGCTTGATGGCCGTACGCCCGACTACCTGATCGTCCATCACATGGAGCCCGATCACTCCGCCGGCATCGCCGCCTTTATGGAGCGCTATCCCCAGGCACAGATTGTGGCCAGCATGGGCGCCTTCCGCATGATGGTCAACTACTTTGGCACCGACTACCCCGAGCGCAAGATGGTCGTCAAAGAGGGCGACGTGCTCGACCTGGGTGGCCACAGCCTGACCTTTGTCGGCGCCCCCAACGTTCACTGGCCCGAGGTGATCTTCTCCTACGAGTCCACCGACAAGGTGCTCTTTAGTGCCGACGGCTTTGGCAAGTTTGGCGCCAACGACATCGAGGATCCCGAGGGCTGGGCTTGCGAGGCTCGCCGCTACTACTTTGGCATCGTCGGTAAGTTCGGCAAGTTCGTGCAGGCCGTCCTCAAGAAGGCCGCCGACCTGGACATCCAGATTATCTGCCCGCTCCACGGCCCCGTGCTGACCGAGAACCTGGGCTACTACCTCGACACCTATAACAC
>CATZTY010000075.1 GCA_958424475.1 uncultured Collinsella sp. | reverse complement strand
AGGGAATGGTCACACCCTGCTCGAGCGCCATGAACTGGCGCATGATGGCCTTGGCCTCGACCTTGGTGGCGGCCAGGCGCTCAAGAACGTCCTTGTCGTCGGCGAACTTGGCGAGTTTGCTCAGATCGCCGGTGCTGCGCCAGTCGGTGCCGATCACATCGTCGAGCAGGCTAGCGAGCGCGGGGTTGGCCCCATGGATCCAGCGGCGGAAGGTGATGCCGTTGGTCTTGTTGGAGAACTTCTCGGGATAGATTTCGTAGAACGGATGAAGCTCGGTGTCCTCCAGGATCTTGGTGTGGAGGGCGGCTACGCCGTTGATGGAGAAGCCAAAGTGGATGTCCATGTGGGCCATGTGGACGGTATCGTGTTTGTCGATGATGGCGACGCGCGGGTCATCGTGCTCGGCCTTCGCGACCTCATCGAGCTTGACGATAATGTCGGCGATGGCAGGGGAGACCTTCTGCAGGCTGGCGAGCGGCCACTTCTCGAGCGCCTCGGCAAGAATCGTGTGGTTAGTGTAGGCGACCATGGAGCGTACGATGGTCACGGCCTCGTCAAACTCGATGCTATGCTCGGTGGTGAGCAAGCGAATGAGCTCGGGGATGACCATGGTGGGGTGCGTGTCGTTAATTTGGACCACGGCGTAGTCGGCCAGATCGTGCAGGTTGCTGCCGCGCTCGACGGCCTCGTCGATCAGGAGCTGGGCGGCGTTGCTCACCATGAAGTATTCCTGGTAGATGCGAAGCAGGCGGCCCTGCTCGTCGGAATCGTCGGGGTAGAGGAACAAGGTGAGGTTCTTGGCGATCTCGGTCTTGTCGAAGTCGATGGAGCTGCCGGGGACCAGGCCGTCGTCGACGCTCGCCAGGTCGAACAGGCGCAGGCGGTTCTTGGTGGGCTGGCCGTAACCGGGCACATCGATGTTGACGAGCTTGGAAGTAACGGCAAAATCGCCGAACTCGACGGTGTAGGAGCGGTCATCGTCGACTAGGATGTCCTGCTCACCGAGCCACTCGTCGGGGACGGCCTTCTGCTGGTTGTCGACAAAGCGCTGACGGAACAGGCCGTAATGGTAGTTGAGACCCACGCCGTCGCCGGTAAGGCCCAGCGTGGCGATGGAATCCAGGAAGCATGCGGCCAAGCGGCCCAGGCCGCCGTTGCCGAGTGACGGCTCGACCTCGAATTCCTCGATCTTGTTGAGGTCGTGGCCTGCGGCGGTGAGCTGGTCCTTAACCTCGTCGTAGATGCCGAGGTCGATCATGTTGTTGATGAGCAGCTTGCCGATCAAAAATTCGGCGGAAATGTAATAGAGCTTTTTCTTGCCGTTGTTGAGCGGGCGGGCGGCGGAGCGCTCCTGCACGAGTTTGACCAGCAGCTTGTAAATGCGACGGTCGTCGAGCTGCTCGAGCGAGGTGCCAAAAGACTGCTCGGCGAGTTCCATGAGGTTAATTCGGGGCATGTTTTCTCCTGTGATGGGTTGTTTCATGTCTGCAATTCATAAGAAGCCCGCGCGAGGGGATTGGGGTGGCCTCGCGCGGGAAAAGCAAGCGCGTCCGCACGGTGGGGGGGTCGGGCGCGGTAGCTCCTATTGAGGAAGCTCGATTTCGGCTTCCGATGGGATGCGGAAGTAGGTCTCGGTCCAGTCGGTGAGTTTGTGCTCGAGCTCGCGGGTGATGGCGCCGTCGAGCATGCGCCAAGTCCAGTTGCCGCCCAGCGTGGCAGGGGTGTTGATGCGCGCCTCGTTGCCCAAGTTGAGCAGATCCTGCATGGTGTAGATGCACGTGTCGCTCACGCTGGCGGCGATGGTGCGATTGAGTGCATCTGCCATGGGTTCGCCGGCCTGCTGATGGGTGTACAGGGCTGCCTGCTCGCGCTGGCGCGGGGTGGCCGTTCCCTCAAACCAACCGCGCGCCGTCTCGTTATCGTGGGTGCCCACATAGGCGACGGTGTTGGCGATGTAGTTATGCGGCAGGTAGTACGAGTTGGTGCCCTCAAAGGCAAACTGCAGGATCTTCATGCCGGGGAAGCCCGAGTTGTCGCGCATGTCGATGACGCCGGGGGTGAGGAAGCCCAGGTCCTCGGCGATGATGGGCAGTGTGCCGAGCTTTTCCTCGAGCGTCTTGAAGAACTTAAGGCCGGGACCCTGCGTCCACGAACCGTAGGACGAATCGGGCGAGGAGAACGGCACCTCCCAATAGGCTTCGAAGCCGCGGAAGTGATCCAGGCGGATGACGTCGTACATGTCGAGGGCGGCGCGAATGCGGCCCTCCCACCAGGAGAAGCCGTCGGACTCCATGGCGTCCCAGTCGTAGATGGGGTTGCCCCAGTACTGGCCGGTGGCCGAGAACTGGTCGGGCGGCGTGCCGGCGACGCTCACGGGATTGCCGGCGGCGTCGATCTTAAAGAGCTCAGGCGTCGCCCACATCTCGACGGAGTCACGCGAGACATAGATGGGCAGGTCGCCGATGATGAGAATGTCGCGCTCGTTGGCATAGGCCTTGAGGCGGCTCCATTGGCGGTCGAAGAAGTACTGCGTCATCTGGTGGTAGAGCATACGCGCCGGATGGTCGGCGCAGACCTTGGCGGAAGCCTCGCCGCGGGTGCGGAGCTCCGCGGGCCATTCCCAAAACGCCTTGAGACCGCACTCCTCTTTGACGGTCATGAACTCACAGTAGGGGATGAGCCAGTCCTCGTTGGCCTGGATAAAGTCATCGAAATCGGCCGGCTTGTCGGCAGCAAAGCGCTCGGCGGCTCGGTCGAGAATCTGACGGCGGCCGCCAAAGATAGCACCGTAGTCGACATTGCTGGGGTCGGATCCCAGATACACGCCATCGATATCGCGCTGCTCCAGATACCCTGCCTCGATAAGCTCGGCAAAGTCGATAAAGTTGGGGTTGCCTGCGCGGGCCGAGAACGACTGATAGGGCGAATCGCCATAGCTCGTCGTCGTAAGGGGCAGAATCTGCCAGTAATGTTGTTTGCACGAGGCGAGAAAATCGACGAAGTCGTAGGCATTCCAACCAAAGCCGCCGATTCCGTATGGTCCGGGCAGAGATGAGACGGGCATGAGGACGCCGCTTGCACGCTCCATGAATGCGCTCACCAACCTTCTTGTTGTGGGGTCGGCCTGCCGATGGGTGTGCAGTCCGCCTCCGATGTTCTGATTCGATACGCCTATTGTAAAACATGTTGTTTAAACATCTACAGGCAAGATAAAAAAGTTGGTCGATTTTCGGCGAATGGTTACATGCCATGAAAAAGCCCCGACCTCACAACGTGAGATCGGGGCAAGAGCGGTATGTAGGTTTTTGCTACTCGGCGTCGGCGAAGCCGTTGGGGTTGTGGCTCTGCCAGTTCCAGCTATCGCGGCACATGTCCGCGATGTCGTACTGGGCCTTCCAGCCCATCACGTGCTCGGCCTTGGAGGCATCGCACAAGTTGGCAGCGATGTCGCCGGCGCGGCGCTCGCGGATCACGTAGGGCAGCTCCTTGCCACAAGCCTTGGAGAAGGCGGCGACGACCTCGAGTACCGAGGTGCCGGTGCCGGTGCCCAAGTTAAAGATCTCGACGCCGGTCTTGCCGTTCATCCAGTTGAGGGCGGCCACGTGACCAGATGCCAGATCGCACACGTGGATGTAATCGCGCACGCCGGTGCCGTCGGGGGTGGGGTAGTCGTTGCCAAAGACCTGAACGGCCTCGAGCTTGCCCACGGCGACCTGGGCGACATAGGGCACCAGGTTGTTGGGGATGCCCTTGGGATCCTCGCCGATCAGGCCCGACGGATGGGCGCCGATGGGATTGAAATAACGGAGTAGCACGACGTCCCACTCGGGGTCGGCGGTGTGGACGTCCATAAGGATCTGCTCGATCATCCACTTGGTCCAACCATAGGGGTTGGTCGCGGGCTTCTTAGGATCCTCCTCGGTGACGGGCGGGTTGTCCGGGTCGCCGTAGACGGTCGAGGAGCTCGAGAAGATGATGGACTTGCAGCCATGGCTGCGCATGACGTCGATGAGCACCAGGGTGTTCTCGATGTTGTTGTGGTAGTACTCGACGGGCTTGCTCACCGACTCGCCGACGGCCTTAAAACCGGCGAAGTGGATGACGCGGTCGATCTGATGGGTATCGAAGATCTTGTTCATTGCATCGCGGTCGAGCACGTTGGCCTCGTAGAAGGTGAGGTTCTTGGCGGCCTCGTCGCCCACGATGGTCTTGACGCGGTCGACGGCGACGGCGCTGGAGTTGGAGAGATCATCGACGATGACGACCTGGTAACCACCCTCGAGCAGCTGAACGACGGTGTGCGAGCCGATAAAGCCGGCGCCACCGGTAACGAGGACGCAGGTGTCTTTGGGGTCGAGTGCTTTGGACATGTAGTCTCCTATCGAATCAGGAACACTTCTTCAGGGGAGTATAGCGCAGGCAGGGACGCCCAAATCGTGCGCTGTAGGAAAAGCAGAGGATTGTGCTAACGTACTCATAGAAGAGCTTGCGTACGCATAACCTGATCTTTGGCATTTGCTTACGAGCCGCCGACCTTGCAGTTTCCTGCCGTTCGTGGAAATCGTTGGGACGCGCCATATGTACGCTAATATGTATGAGTTGAGCGACATATAAATAAGCATGTAACGGAGTACATATGTCACCAAACAGCGATTCCATCCTTTCCCAGGAGCTCTCGCGCCGCACTGCCCTCAAGGCCCTGTTCGGCGCCGCTTCTGCGGCAGTTCTTTTTGGCCTGCCCGCTCGCGCCCATGCGGCGGAGGCTTCCAAAGAAACCACCGATAAACTGAATGCCGCCCAGGCCCAGCTCGACGAGGTTCAGGCCCAGCTCGACAGCATCGCAAATGAGTATGCGGCGCTGGCCAACAAGAATGCCCAGACCCTCAACGACATCGAGAATGTCCAGGGCAAGATTGACGACACGCAGGCCCAGATCGATGAAAAGAAGGCCGAGCTCAAGAAGAAGCGCAACGACCTTTCCGATCGCGTGGCCGCCAGCTACAAGTCCGGCGGCACGAACATCCTGTCGCTGCTGCTGGCCTCTGGCTCGTTTGAGGAACTCGTCGCCAACGCGCATTACGTTGAGAAGATCAACAAGAGCGACCGCGATGCCATCGAGGACATTCAGACCATCCAGGAAGAGCTCGATGTGCAAAAGACCGAGCTCGAGTCGCAGAAGGCCGACTTAGAGAAGCTCAAGGACCAGCAGACTGCCCAGATGCAGGACATGCAGGCCAAGCAGCAAGAAGTCCAGACCGTGCTGAACGGTCTTTCCGACGACGTCAAGGAGCTCATGGCTCAGCGCGATTCCGAGATCCTCGCTGCTGCCCAGGCTGAGGAGGCCGCTAGGAAGGCTGCCGCTGCCGCGGCTGCCGCGAACAAGAACAATTCCTACTCGGGTGGTTCGAGCTCGGGTGGTGGATCGTACGCGCCCGGAACTCCGCAGCAGAATGCCGGCTCGGGCAAGCAGCAGGCTGTCGTCAACGCGTGCTACTCCACGCCTTCGCCGGGTCAGAACTGGTGCGCGGCGTGGGTCACCAATGTCTTCCGTAACGCCGGCGTTGGCTACTTTGGAGGCAATGCGTGCGACATGTTTAACGCCTGGTGCTATAGCTCCGACCGCTCGGCGCTGCAGGTGGGCATGATCGTGGCCGATTCCTCGCACAGCGGCACGGGTGCTCCGGGCCTTATCTACGGTCATGTGGGTATCTACGTTGGCGGCGGCATCGTTATGAGCAACGAGGGTGCCATTACGTCTAAGTCGCTTGACTCGTTTATTAGCTTCTATGGCACTGGCTCTGGCGTGCGTTGGGGCTGGCTTGGCGGTATTGCGCTGTCGTAACGGTGGTTTGAAGTAAGTTGGTCCGTGGCTGCCCGAAAGGCATTAGGTTGCC
>CATZTY010000074.1 GCA_958424475.1 uncultured Collinsella sp. | reverse complement strand
ACCGAGCCGTGCGCTTGAACTGAGAAGGGGGAGGCCTCGCGGCCTCCCCCTTTTTGCGTTTATTGGGCGTAAATGACTCTATTACATCAGACGATCTTATCGTTTTTGGTATTGAGCCTTTATTTAAAGAAGATAAATCGAATAACAAGGACAACTGCTATGGCCACAATGATCAAAAGCAGGAGTGTCAGTCGATGCTTCTTGCGTCGTTTACTTGACGAAACGAAGATCGATTTTCCTTGTTTTGGCGTTTCGAGATAGCGAGCCGAATGCGTCAAGGTTTGCTTTGGTCGAGGACCTCTTTGTTGATGAGCGGCGGATGCTTTCAGTGGCTCATTACTAGCTGCGCTGTTTTTAGATAATGGTGCGTCTTTCAGATATACAGGGTCTCCTGAGGCGACGCCCATATGTTTACGTCCCGTTTGGGCATCCTCGAGTGTTTGATATCGATTTCTCGTCACATATTCGGGCTCCGGATCATTAATGGGCTCTTGCGAGATGTGGGGGCGATGGAACCGTGGCGGCTGCGTGGAAGTTTCTTCCCCCTGCGTCTGCATAAACATTTTGTTCTGGTTTTGGTCGTCCATGATGCCCTTTAGTTCGTTACCAACAACGTGTACGCGCTCATTGTAAGCCCCTTGTTATTTGTAGCTGCGAACATACTCGTTATTTAAGCTCTGGTTCAAAGAACCTTAACCTTACTAAAACCTGAGTCAATTACACTTAGATATGCTTATAGTACTTGACTCAAAAAACTTTATAGTCGATGTATATATAAGCACTGTGTGGGCATATATAAGAGCGTCAAAAGAAGTCCCAGTCACCTAGAAGATGGCTCGGCAGTCCTAAAAGGAGTGGTAAACATGGCAAGCATGGTTCCTTATCGTTCGGTTTTTGGCGTTCGTCCTTCTGCTAGCTCGCTGTTCGATCTGTTTGATGATATGGCCGACCTTGCAAACAACTCGATTGCTTCCAAGGCGTTTCCCGTTGACGTTGAGGATAAGGGCGACGGCTATGAGGTCAAGGCTTATCTGACCGGCGTCGCCAAGGACGATATCGATGTCGAGCTTAACGAGGGCCGTCTGTCCATTAGCGTGAATGTCGAGGAAGACGAGGAGAACGAGGGCAAGAACTTCCTGCAGAAGGAGTTCAGCTCGTACAGCGCGACGCGTGGCGTGTATCTAAAGGACGCTTCGAGCGAGGGTCTCTCGGCTAAGTACGCTGACGGCATCCTGACCGTTACGGTTCCCAAGATCGTCGAGAAGAAGAACGTTACGAAGATCTCCATTGACTAACTTCGTTGGTGTTCTGCGCTATTAAAAGACAGCAAAAGGGGCTGGGAAGCGATTCTCGGCCCCTTTTGCTGTCTAGGACAGTCTATTGAATGGTTGCCGGTTGATACTGACTCGCAGGGCGTATCGAGAGTTTTCGCGATCCTTGGAGAAGAGTTGCGGAGCTGCCGACCTCGTCATCCAGGGTTGCGGCCAGAGCTTTGGCATAGCTTTTGACGGTAAGGCTCGGAAGATTGTTATCTTGGCTGATATGCATGGCAATGAGCTGTTCGGTGCGATCGGTAACAAGTTCGCGCGCGGCTTCGGCGGCTTGGCCATTGGAGAGGTGTCCCCTTGCAGACAGGATGCGCTCCTGAAGAAAGCGGGGATATTCTCCCTCGCGCAGCATGGTCACATCATGGTTGCTTTCGAGCGCAAGGACTCGACAATCTTTGAGGGTGTTCATGGCTTGGCTCGATAGCTCTCCGGTGTCGGTGGCAAAGCCGATGGAATCATCGAGGGTGTCGAATCGATAGCCGACTGGATTGATGACATCGTGTGACGTTGAGTAGGTTTGCACGTGGATGCCGGCAATGGATAGGGCGTCACCGGGATCGAATTCCTCGACAGGCAGATGCGAAAGATTTTCTTTGCTCGAAAGAGTGCCCCTGCTGGCAAAGAGGGGGCCGTGCCAGTGCTTGCACCAGACATCGAGGCCCTTGATGTGATCGCTGTGCTCATGAGTAATGAGAAGAGCCGAGACGTTGTCTGTCGAGAGCCCCAGTTCTGCCATGCGCTTTAATGTCTCGCGGCGAGACAGTCCGTCATCGACCATAATGAGCCCCTGCGGGCCCTCGATGAGTGCGCAGTTGCCTTTAGAGCCACTGCCGAGGATATGAAGGTGCAGACGAGACATAAGATTCCAAAGGATACAATGGGTGCGGACGAATAGAGGAGGAAGCAAATGCCTACGGTATCTCAGCATTATGGACACCATGCCGTGCCTGGGGTAGTCGATGAGACCCGGACGAGGCAGCAGGCTGCTCCTGTCGTGCTCATGGTATCAGGCGGCGCGGACTCGACGGCACTGCTTCTTATGGCGTGCACATCAAAGCTGGATATCCAAGACGGACGCGGTGCTGCCCCCATTGCTCGCGAGCGCCTGCATGTGCTGCATGTAAACCATCATCTGCGCGGCAAGGCGTCCGATGGCGACGAGGCCTTTGTGCGTGAGCTCTGCGCGAAATATGGTTTACCGCTGTGCGTGGAGCACGCTTATTTTGATGGGGAGTCGGGCAATATTGAGGCCGCGGCCCGCGAGGTGCGCTATGCCGCGGCGCGGAGGTATGTTCGCGAGCTCTGCGCCCAGATGGGGGCACCGCGAACGGCGGCTCGTATCTGCACCGCGCACACGTCTTCGGATCGCGCGGAAACGTTTTTGATGAACGCGATTAAGGGTTCGGGGCCCGCTGGCCTATCGAGCATTCCTCGCCGGAGGAATATCGTGGTGCGTCCCTTGCTCGACCTAACTCATGGCGAGCTCGTGGGCTATCTACAGGTACATGGTCAGCCGTGGCGTGAAGACGAGAGCAATGAGGATATCTCGTATCTGCGAAACTACGTGCGCCATCGAGTGATGCCGGTGGTGGCGCAGCGCAACGCGAGCGTCTGCAAGACGATTGGCGCCGCCTGCGAGATCTTAGGCGATGAGGACGCGTTTTTGTCTCAGCTTTCGGCACAGGCGTTTCGAAGCTGCCTGCGTAAGGAGGCGGCGGGCGCGCTGGTGCTCGATGCCAGGCGCCTTGCTGCGGCCGAGGTGGTAATCGCGCGGCGCATCGTGCGACTGGCGATTAAGCGCATCGATCCGGACGCTCGTCTAGAGATGCGACATGTGGAGCGAGTCCTTTCCTGCGTTGCCGAGGGCGCCGGCTCGGTCACGCTTCCGGAGGGGATTGACGCACGCATTGAGTTTGGCATGCTGGCGTTCAAGGCGCCGGCGGCTCGCGAGGGCCTGGTCGCGGACTGGGTTACCGTACCCGGTCGTTTGCCGTTGGGCGGGGGACGTATGCTGGTCACAGAACCGATGGCCGTTGAGCCGGGATGCGATATCGTGCGCCGCGCCCGTGAGCTTGCAGCTGCCGGGGAAGTGACAGCTTTGGTAGACGCGGCTGCCCTGGGTTTTGCCGACAGCGATAGTGAGCGGATCCTGGCGGGCTCGCGTGGCGAGATCCCTGCCGAGGCGCGATTGGCGCGCCTGTGGGTGGACGGTCCTGCACCGGGAGACGTGATGTGCCCGTTAGGGATGAGTGGTCGAAGCAAGAAAGTATCCGACTTGCTAGGTGAGGCTCGCATTCCCGTTTCCGAGCGCGCCGGCGTGCCCATGGTGAGGACGGCGCCGGGGGGTGCCGTGGTGTGGGTCGCCGGAGTTCGCGCGGACGAGCGTTTTAAGTGCACGGCTGCAACGCGCGTGGCATATCTGCTCCGCGTGGTCGATGCGGAATAGCGTCCCACGCCTGCTATTCTGTGCGACGTTGACGGTATTCCCGCGCTGATGGCGCACGGGCTGGTAAATTTACCCCGTGCGCTGCTAGAATGTGTAGTTCGCGTCCATACGGCGGTGTGTGGGCGATAAGCACAAGAAAGGGTTGTCATGGCTTCTCAACATCCGGATATCGAGAAGGTTCTGTTCACGCAGGAGGATATCGACGGTATCGTCTCTCGCCTAGGCGAGCAGATTACTCGCGACTACGCGGGTAAGGATCTGGTGCTGATTGCGGTCCTGCGCGGCGCCGTGGTCTTTATGGGCGACCTGATGCGTAAGATCGAGCTGCCGACCAACATCGATTTCATGGCTGTTTCGAGCTATGGCGACGGTGTGAAGTCCTCGGGTATCGTGCGTATCATTAAGGACCTGGATATCGACATCCGCGGTCGCGACGTGCTGATCGTCGAGGACATTCTGGACTCGGGCCTGACGCTCAAGTATCTGATGAAGAACCTCGAGAGCCGCAAGCCCGCTTCTCTGGAGGTCGCCGCCTTCCTGTGGAAGGACGTTGAGGACCGCGTCTCGGCCATCACGCCCAAGTATGTTGGAACCCATTGCCCCGATGCCTTTGTGGTGGGCTACGGCCTCGACTATGCCGAGCGCTATCGTAACCTTCCGTATCTGGGCATTTTGAAACCGGAGGTTTATTCGTAAGATGCCCGACGACCGTAACGATAACAATTCCCAGACTCCCCGGGACCCAAAGATCCCGGGGATGCCCGGAGGCAAGAAGCCCACGCGTACGGGCTGGCTGTATTTTATTTTGGCTTGCGCGCTTCTGGGCTACGCCTTCTTTAACATGGGCTCCGGCTTTGCCAATTCCAGCAATACCGTTAAGCTCGCGACGAGCGAGATGGTGAGCGCCATCAAGCAGGATCGCGTCGAAGATCTGACCTATACGGTTCAAGACGGAAGCGTGACGGGTCATTACTGGAAGACGAAGAAGGACAAGGGCGATACGAGCGAGCTCAAGAGCTTCTCTTCGACCTATGTCGGCTCCGATTCGCTTGCCGAGCTCATGGCGGAGCACCCCGATACCAAGTACATCGTCAACACCAACGATCCCGATTTTTGGGGCGACTTGGCGATGAGTGTGCTTCCGACGATCGCCCTTATCGCCATCATGTTCTACTTTATGCGCCAGATGATGGGCGCCAACAACAGGAACATGCAGTTTGGCAAGACCAACGCCAAGACCAACGAGGCCACACGCCCCAAGGTCAAGTTTGAAGACGTTGCCGGCGTGGACGAGGCAGTCGAGGAGCTCGAGGAGATCCGTGACTTTTTGAGCGATCCTGATCGCTATCGCAAGCTGGGCGCCAAGATCCCGCGTGGCGTGTTGCTGGTTGGCCCTCCGGGCACCGGTAAAACGCTGCTGGCCAAGGCTGTTGCCGGCGAGGCGGGCGTGCCGTTCTTTAGCATCTCGGGTTCCGACTTTGTCGAGATGTTCGTAGGTGTCGGCGCCAGCCGTGTGCGTGACCTCTTTAAGGAGGCCAAGTCCCAGGCCCCGTCGATCATCTTCATCGATGAGATCGATGCCGTGGGACGTCAGCGCGGAGCTGGCTTGGGCGGCGGTCACGACGAGCGCGAGCAGACGCTCAACCAGCTGCTGGTCGAGATGGACGGCTTTGAGGAAAGCGAGTCGGTCATCCTGATCGCTGCGACCAACCGTCCTGACATCCTGGATCCGGCATTGCTGCGTCCCGGCCGTTTTGACCGTCAGGTTACGGTCGACCGTCCGGATGTGAAGGGCCGCGAGCAGATCTTGCGCGTGCATGCCGAGAACAAGCCGATGGACGAGGACGTTAAGTTTGAGAAGCTCGCCCAGATGACCGTTGGCTTTACTGGTGCCGATTTGGCGAACCTGCTCAACGAGTCTGCGCTGCTGGCCGCTCGCTGTCATCGTTCCGTGATCTCGATGGACGAGGTCGAGGAGTCGATGGAGCGCGTGATTGCCGGACCGCAGCGCAAGGGTCGCGTGATGACCGAGGCCGAGCGCACCACGATTGCCTACCACGAGAGCGGTCACGCTTTGGTGGGCCACATCCTGGAGCACTCCGATCCGGTTCATAAGATCTCGATCGTCA
>CATZTY010000073.1 GCA_958424475.1 uncultured Collinsella sp. | reverse complement strand
CAACCCAGAGAGAGCACGGCCGCCACACCCATCATGCCCGCCATGAGCAGATAGACCGATTGCGTGGCAAAACAGCTCACGATGGCACCACCGAGCAGCGGGCCAGCAGTATAGGCGATATTGCTGTAGAACACCATGAGACCGTTCACGCGGGTACGGCCCTCGGTGGTCGACTCCAGGTATCCCGGAAACGCATGCGTGCAGGTGTTGATAAAGCCGCCCGCAAGTCCCAAGACGCACGCGGCAAACACAAGCCCGGGGACAGACAACGGCGCTAACCCCACGCCAAGCGATAGCACTGCCGTAATCACGCACGTCACAAACGACGTCCGGCGCGGTCCAAAGCGATCGATGACCGAGCCCGACACCATATTGCCCACCGACGTCATAAGATTGCGCGCGAGCGTAATGGCGGCAACCAAAAAGGCCGTGCCGGCCAGATCATACGTGGCCGCACCGATAAGCCCCAAAAAGTAGACCGCATTGTTGGCGCACCACTGCAGGGACTCAATAAGAATCAGCCTGACCTCTGCCGGCGTCAGGCGCATTGCTTCGCGATCCTTCGCGAACATACGAACTCCTTCTATACAAAAAGGGGATGGAGGGCATAGGCCTGCTCCATCCCCTTCCCAGGTTGCAACGAAAATCTATGCAGCCGGGCCCTTACGCCAGCACGCCGAAGAACGCGCCGATGATGCCCACGACCATGGTGGCCACGATCAGCACCATGGGGTTGATCTTCTTGGACAGCAGCCAGTAGTACAGCCAGAAGGCGATCATGCCGAGCATGCCGGGCATGATGCCGTCCAGGATGTCCTGGAGGGTCTGGGCGTCCTCGCCCGAGCCGATGGCCACCGGGATGCTGGCCCAGAACATGTCCTTGCACATGGCGCCCACGACCATGACGCCCACGATGCCCACGCAGGTCATGATCTTCTGCATGAGGCCGGTCCTCTGGGCCTCGTCCAGGAAGCCCACGCCCAGCTCGTAGCCCTTGACGGCGCCCCAGATGCGCAGCGCGAAGCCGGGGACGTTGTAGATGAGCAGGAAGGCGATGGGGCCGAAGGGGTTGCCGGCCTGGCACAGGCTGATGCCCACCGCGGCGGCGACCACGCGCAGCGTCGACAGGAAGATGGAGTCGCCGATGCCGGACAGCGGGCCCATGAGGGCGGCCTTGACGTCGTTGACGCTCTCGGGCTCGATCTCGCCGCGGGCGACCTTCTCCTCCATGGCCATCGCGATGCCGCCGACGAACGGGGCGAACTGGACGGTGATGTTGAAGAACGCGCAGTGGCGGTGCAGGGCCTCGGCGTAGTCGTCGGGGCGGCCGGCGTAGATCTTCTTGAGCATGTTGGCGACCATCAGGCAGAAGGCGATGTTCATCTGCTTGTAGTAGGTCCAGGAGAACTCCATGCCCAGGGCGCCGACGTTGACGGCGCTCTTGACGAGGTCGGAGCGCGTGATCTTGTTCTCGGGACTAGAAGTCATCGTCCTCATCCCCTTCCGCGGAGAGCTGGGGCTGGGCTCCGCCCAGGCCGAGCAGGTCGAACTTGTCGATGCCGATGATGATGGCGATCAGGGCGACGCCCAGGACGGGCACGTTGGCGTAGGAGCACAGCAGGAAGCCCAGGAAGTAGAAGGGCACGAGCTGCTTGGTGAGCACCAGGCGGCCGAGCATGGCGAAGCCCATGGCAGGCAGGATGTTGGCGGCAACGCCGCAACCATCAATGATGAAGGACGGGACGAAGTCGAGCAGGCCCTGGATGGCATCGGAGCCCAGATAGAAGGCGCCGCCGCACAGCAGGAAATACTCAAGGCAGCCCCAAAGACCCATGCCCCAATGAACGGCGTAAATGCCTTTAAGGTTTCCCTTGAGGGCGAACCTGTCTGCCATATCGACAAACACGGTGAACAAGGCACTAGTAATGTTGCCGATCGTCAGCGAAAGGACAGCGATGGGCATGGCGAGCGCGATGGCCGTCTCGGTACCCTGACCGAGCTGAATGGCAAACGCACAGGCGAGCACGCCACCGACGGTTTCGTTAGGCGGTACGTAGGCGCCGATGGAGATCGAGCCCATGAACAGCAACTCCAGGCTGGCGCCGACGGCAAGGCCGGTCTGCAGGTCCCCCAGCACCAGGCCCACGAGCGGGCACAGGACGATGGGGCGGAACGCGTAGAGGGTGCCGAGCTGGTAGTCGAGGCATCCAAACGCTCCGACTAAGCCGACGAGGATTGCTTGGACAAGCATAATTCCTCCCAATAAGGAATCTCGAACCGTCGTCACTCCCGGCGCGCGCGCTGTTGATATCAATCCGGAAACTCGACCACACGGCTCGAAGCGTACCTGGTGTGCTGCTAACACCTATGCCAGGCACAAATGATTTGATACCAATTATAGGTATGCAGGTTCTTACTATTTAATACCACTCGCTCAGCGGGGTGTTTTTTACCGTAAACGGCAGACGTATCCCGTCAGGTGCGCTCTTTGTTTCGATGGCGGACAAGCGCCACCAGAAAGCCATCGCCAAAGGCATCGTATGCCAAGTTGCCTACAATCACCAAAACGATAATCGCCGCGCCCAAAAACTCGTTCCAGCGAAAGACCTCGCCAAAGAGGAGCGCCGACCAGCAGGGAGCGAGCACGACCTCGCTCATGCAAACCAAGTTGGCCGCAAACGCGTTGGTGCGCGCGATCCCCTTGGCATACAGCACGCTCGCAAGGCCACTGCAAAAAAGGCCATGCACCAGCATGAGTCCCCACTCAAATGGTCTCACGGAGTCTAGGGCGCCGGCAAAATAGACAATCGGCAGCATCGAGATACCGCAGGAGATGAGCGAGGACACCATAGGCGACGCATCGGGGCGAGAGTTCAAAAAGAAACACAGCCCAAAGGTGGCGCCCGAAATGACGGCAAGCAGGTTGCCGAGCATGCCCTCGGCACTCAAATCGCCTAAAAAGAAAAGTCCCATACCCGTAAAAGCAACCACCACGGAGGCAATCTTCGCAGGCGAGGGCAACGTGCGAGTTGCGAGCGATTGATACACGATAACGAAAATCATCGAAGTGTACTGCAGAACGATCGCGTTGCCGACCGTCGTGAGCTGGTTGGCAAAGTTAAACGTGGTGCCCGTTACGAAGTTACAGACGGCCACAAGGACAATAAGACGGCTGACGCGAAGGACGGGCCTGCCGACGAGCAGGATAAAGAGCGCCATAAATATTGCCGTGACGGCACCGATCAAAAGAGCTGACTGCGAATTGGCGCGAACGAGGATGCCGATAAAACTCCACAAGAGCGCCGTGCCAAATAGATACATCGCCCCGCTCACGCCATTATCGGGTGGATTGTCAGATCGAATCACGAAGCACCTCCAGCTAGCTTTCGGTAATAAAAAACGGCGACCGCAATGGGTCGCCGTTTCCCTTGGGGGCAGAATAGAACGCAGGAGCCTACGCCAGCACGCCGAAGAACGCGCCGATGATGCCCACGACCATGGTGGCCACGATCAGCACCATGGGGTTGATCTTCTTGGACAGCAGCCAGTAGTACAGCCAGAAGGCGATCATGCCGAGCATGCCGGGCATGATGCCGTCCAGGATGTCCTGGAGGGTCTGGGCGTCCTCGCCCGAGCCGATGGCCACCGGGATGCTGGCCCAGAACATGTCCTTGCACATGGCGCCCACGACCATGACGCCCACGATGCCCACGCAGGTCATGATCTTCTGCATGAGGCCGGTCCTCTGGGCCTCGTCCAGGAAGCCCACGCCCAGCTCGTAGCCCTTGACGGCGCCCCAGATGCGCAGCGCGAAGCCGGGGACGTTGTAGATGAGCAGGAAGGCGATGGGGCCGAAGGGGTTGCCGGCCTGGCACAGGCTGATGCCCACCGCGGCGGCGACCACGCGCAGCGTCGACAGGAAGATGGAGTCGCCGATGCCGGACAGCGGGCCCATGAGGGCGGCCTTGACGTCGTTGACGCTCTCGGGCTCGATCTCGCCGCGGGCGACCTTCTCCTCCATGGCCATCGCGATGCCGCCGACGAACGGGGCGAACTGGACGGTGATGTTGAAGAACGCGCAGTGGCGGTGCAGGGCCTCGGCGTAGTCGTCGGGGCGGCCGGCGTAGATCTTCTTGAGCATGTTGGCGACCATCAGGCAGAAGGCGATGTTCATCTGCTTGTAGTAGGTCCAGGAGAACTCCATGCCCAGGGCGCCGACGTTGACGGCGCTCTTGACGAGGTCGGAGCGCGTGATCTTGTTCTCGGGACTAGAAGTCATCGTCCTCATCCCCTTCCGCGGAGAGCTGGGGCTGGGCTCCGCCCAGGCCGAGCAGGTCGAACTTGTCGATGCCGATGATGATGGCGATCAGGGCGACGCCCAGGACGGGCACGTTGGCGTAGGAGCACAGCAGGAAGCCCAGGAAGTAGAAGGGCACGAGCTGCTTGGTGAGCACCAGGCGGCCGAGCATGGCGAAGCCCATGGCAGGCAGGATGTTGGCTGCAACGCCAAAGCCAGCAAGGACAAAGGGCGGGATGAAGTCGAGCAGGCCCTGGATGGCGTCAGCACCCAGATAGAACGACAGCGAGCACAGCAGGAACGCCATGATGATACCGGTCAAACCGATCAGGAAGTGCATCGCATAGACACCCTTAAGGTTGCCCTGGCTGGAGAAGACATCAGCGCGGTCAACCAGAATCGGCAGGGCGGCGTTGAGGATGTTCTTGATGGCAAGGCACAGCGTGGCGATGGGCATAGCGAGCGCGATGGCTGCCTCGGTGCTCTGGCCCAGCTGGATAGCGAAGGCGCAGGCGAGCACGCCGCCGATCGTCTCATCAGGCGGCACGTAGGCGCCGATGGAGATCGAGCCCATGAACAGAAGCTCCAAGCTGGCGCCGATCGCGAGGCCGGACTGCAGGTCCCCCAGCACCAGGCCCACGAGCGGGCACAGGACAATGGGGCGGAACGCATAGAGCGTACCGAGCTGGCAGTCGAACTTACCAAATGCGGCGATAAGTCCGATGAGGATTGCTTGGGTAAGCATATATCCCCCTTTCCTAATAGGACACTACGAAGAGCTCAGACTCTTCGAAATTGAACGCCTAGAGCACGCTGGCGCAGTCAACCTTGGGGTCATCGGCCAGGGGTCGAATCTCGACCTCAACGCCACGATCCAGCATCTCGCGCACATCGGCTTCCTCGGCCGCGGTCAGGAAGATCTGACGAGAGACCTGACGAGCATCGGGACGCTTCTCGTCCTTGGGCTTGGTGTTGCCCAGGTTGACCGACTTGATCTGCGGGCAGCCCTCAACAAGCTGCTTTGCCTCAGCAATAGTGGCGACACAGATGATCATCTTGTACTTGTCGGTCACGCCCGAGTTGATAGCTTCGATTGCATGCTCCATATCTTTGATGACGAGCTTGCAGCCGGCAGGCTTGCCCATCTTAAGCGTCGTCTTCCACACCGGGTCGTTAGCGACCTTATCGCCCACGCAGAAGATGCAGTTGGAGCCAAGGCCCTGAACCCAGGAAACTGCGACCTGGCCATGAAGCAGGCGATGGTCAACGCGAAGTAGCTGAATCATAATGTGACCCCCCAAAGGTCTTGTGCCGTCTTACGGCGTGTCAGTAGGTGCTGCGGATTAGAACTCTTCTTCCTCGTCGTCATCGACCAAAAGATCGTTGACAAACTTCACGCGCGTATCGTCCGCAGCGACGATGGCGCGAATCGTCTCCTCAACCGGCGCCGACTCGTCAGAGAACAGCAGCTGGATGAGGAGAGGAAGGTTCATGTTGGTAACGAGGTACGTGCGGGGACGCGTCTGGACGATCTTGGTGAACTCGTTGTTGACGCTGCCGCCAAAGAGGTCGGTGCAGACAACGACATCATCGTCAGCAGACATGCCTGCC
>CATZTY010000072.1 GCA_958424475.1 uncultured Collinsella sp. | reverse complement strand
CTATACGGGTCATACGGTTGTCGATGGTGTGTCGCTGCAGGTCGATCGTGGTGAACTCGTTGCCCTGCTTGGTCCCAACGGCTGCGGTAAGACGACGATTATGCGCCTTATTAACGGCCTTGAACTCGCGAACGCAGGGGCATACCTGTTTGACGGACGCGTGGTCGATGCGGCGTATCTGAAGGATTCTGCTGCTGCTCAGAAGTTCCACCAGCGCGTGGGCTTCGTGTTCCAAAACGCCGATGCCCAGCTGTTCTGCGCCACGGTGGGCGAGGAAGTTGCTTTTGGTCCCGCGCAGATGGGGCTGCCGGCAGACGAGCTCGAGCGCCGCGTCCGTGATGCCATGGAGCTGTTCCAGGTTGCCGACCTTGCCGACGCCTCTCCCTATCAGCTCTCGGGCGGGCAAAAGAAGCGCGTTGCGCTGGCTGCGGTGGTGTCGATGAACCCGGATATCTTGGTCCTCGACGAACCTACCAATGGGCTCGACGAGGATTCATGCGACATTGTGGTCAACTTCTTGCTGGCCTACGTCGCGGCGGGTAAGACGGTCTTGATGAGCACGCATCACCAGGATTTGGTGCGACGCCTGGGCGCCCGCGCCATCTATATCGATCGATATCACCATGTGGTCGAGGCGCCTTCGCCGTCGTATGGAACCGAAAGCGGTGCTACGGACTAGTTGCTGCGTAGAGCGTGCGTAGCCGCTCGCGCGGCTTTGCCGTGATGGTATAGTTATCCAGGTTTTTATGGGGGTGGCTATGCCAAGCTGGAACATTCATATCGCTCAGACGGAGCGTTTGCTGGAGCGCACTGGTGCGCTTGCCAAGAGCGTGCGCGACCGCAATGCCTTTTTGTTTGGCTGCGTGGTTCCGGATATCTTCGTGGGCTATATGGTCCCTGGCATCGCCGATCCCATCCCGTACCGTATCACGCACTTTGCCAAGCCTGAGCCCATCCCTAAGCCTCGTGAGCATGAATTCTGGGATACCTATGTGGCACCGTTGCTTAAAAGTTCGCCCACCGGTGCGCCGGCCGCGGCGACCTCGATTATCGAGGAGCGCGAGCGACTGAATCGCGTGCACTATCCCCAGCGCTACAGGGATGCTGAGCCGGTTGTCGGTCCCAGCGCTCGTGAGTTCTCGCTTGCGTCCGAGGACGTGGCGCAGTCGTTGCTTGATTTGACACTGGGTGTCTGGTCGCATCTGGTGGCCGATACCGTATGGAATACACGCGTGAATCAGTACCTGGAGGCGCACGGCGGCAAGCCGTGCGAGGAATTCCGCATTAAAAAGCAAGGCGACTTTGACTGGTTTGGCAAGACGCTCGGCATTGTTTCGATTCCGCGCGCGACCGATCGCCTGTATACCGCTGCGGCACGTTTTGGGCAGTATCCCATCCATAAGGAGTATGTGCTCAAGACCATTGGCGTTATGCACGAGATCGTGCGCGAAAACCCCGGTGAGCCCGACCATCCGCCATACCGCCTGCTGACCGAGGAGTTCTTCGACGCGACGTTTACCGAGGTGATCGAGCTGACCGAGGCGGGCTTTGCGGCTCGCGTTGCCGCTTCTGACGTCCCCGCAGTGCCTCTGATCGCTAGCTGCTAGCCGGCCGGTCCGGCAGTGAATAGCTCAACCCAATCGACAAGTAGCTCTTGCCGTAAGGTATCTTCGGCAATGCGCTCCTGTTTGGTCTTTGGGATGTGGGGAAGCCCGGCCTTTTTATGGATGAGCTCGGCTATGTGGTCGAAGCTCTTCTCCTTGATCTGGTCATAGGTAATTTGGATGACGTCGTAGCCCATGCTTGTGAGTGCGGTGGCGCGCTCGGCATCGGAGAGGCTCGCGGCTTCGCTGTCGTGGGCAGAGCGGCCTTGGCATTCCAGAATGACGCCCGTGCTGTCGGTGGCGCTTTCGATGAGGATATCGGCGTAGCAGCAGGTTTTGTCATACAGCGAGCGTGCGGCGTCGCTGAGTGGGATGCGCACGTTGTTTGCGATGTTGATGCCCATGCCGCCCTCGTCGCGGGAGAGCGAGACAAGCATGGAGGTCTGTACTTCGAAGGGCGAGGCGGCCTGCCCCGTCATGTGCTCGGCCGCCCAGCGCAGTTGTTTGACGCCGCGCAGGCCTGCGGCCTGCTTGGCGAACGCGGCGATATCCGCCGCGGTAAGAAGCGGCGTGCGCTTCCACAAGTTGGTGTCATTGCCCTTGGTGTCGTTAACTCGCTCCCAGCCGCATTTGGGTGGAATGAGCTTAAGCGAAATTGCTTCATCGAGTTGTTGTTGCGTTCGCTCGCAGGGCTTAAACACTGCAAAGGAGCCGCACATCTCGTAGCAAGCCATGAGTAACTGGTTGCGTGAGGCCTGTGTGGCAAGGCTGAGCAGCGTAAACTCCGGTGAAGTGACATCAAACCCATGCTCAGTCTGCCTAAACGACCCGGGAGGCGGCTCTTGGGTCAGGAGGTGCGATTTAAACAGGCTTCGCGACCCGGATTGTGCCCGAGTGAATACAAGCCTGTGAAGCGGTGCGTGAAGCAGGTCTTTTACAACTGCATGACTTCCGAGGCCGCAACATCTGCGATCCATATTGCCAAGGCTAATGGCGGGGTAAAGGCCTAATACCTGCGGCGGGATACGGTGATAGTAAAAAGCGGATTGACCGCATAGCGTCAGGTCCATGACGTTCTCCTGGTCGAAATATGCTTTTGGACCGTGCGATACCAGCGTCAATTCGGAAGTATGCGGCAAAATCTGAACTCTATGAGCAGACCTGGCTTTTGAGGCTAGTTTATCAGGCATTTTGTTGCGAAAAAACGGGGTGTGCTCGGAGGTCCCAGAATTTGCCGCATACTTTCGAAAACCAGGTCGATCTGGCTCTTGCTAAAACGATTTAGCAGCGTCGGTTAAGGTGTGGGTTTGCCACCGGGCGAACACTTTTAGCGCTTGGGACTTTATTTTTTGGGCCTCGAAGGGTGGATTTCGCGCTTTTGGTAAAGAAATGAGTGCGCGTTTTGCCGTGCGATGGCATTGGCACAGAAAAAGGGCCCGGAAGGCAATGCCTTCCGGGCCCTTTGCAATGCAAATTTGCTTGCAAGTACGATTTAGCGCACCTGAGCGACGTAAGCGACGTTGGTCGAGGAGACCTTGTCCTCGAGCTGGACGCTCATACGGGGATCGCCGGCGGTAGCGACGGTCAAATCGCCAGTCTTGACGTAGCCGAGCTCCTTAGCGGTCTCGATCGCCTTGACGATCGTGCCGTTGACGGTGCCCTGGGTAATCTCGGCCTGGTGCGGGATGACGCCCCAGTACATGATCATCTGCTGGACGGCCCACTCGTGGCGGGAGAACGCGCAAATCGGCATGTTGGGACGGAAGTGCGAGATCAGGCGAGCGGTACGACCGGTGGTCGTCGGCACGGTGATGCACTTGGCGCCAACGGTGGTGGCCATGTTCACAGCGGACATACCCACAACGTTGTTGACGACGCGGGTGCCGTGAGCGTCAGCCGGAACCTCGAGCGGAGCGTGAGCCGGGAGGTACTTCTCGGTCTCGAGAGCGATGCTGGCCTGCATCTTGACGGCCTCGACCGGGTACTTGCCGGCAGCGGACTCGCCGGACAGCATGACGGCGTCGGTGCCGTCGTAAATGGCGTTAGCAACGTCGGCAACCTCGGCGCGCGTCGGGCGCGGGTTCTGCTGCATGGAGTCGAGCATCTGCGTAGCGGTGATGACGGGCTTGTAGGCCGCGTTGCACTTGGCGATGATCTCCTTCTGGATGTGGGGAACGAGCTCGGGCTTGATCTCGATGCCCAGGTCGCCACGGGCGACCATGATGCCGTCGGAAGCCTCGAGGATCTCGTCGAAGTTCTCGACGCCCAGGGCGCACTCGATCTTCGGGAAGATCGTCACGTGCTCGCCACCGTTCTCGCGGCAAAGCTTGCGGATGCCGCGGACGGACTCGCCGTCACGGATGAAGGAAGCGGCGATGTAGTCGATGTTCTCGGTCAGGCCAAAGAGGATGTCCTGACGATCGCGCTCGGTGATAGCGGGCAGCGAGATGTTGACGTTGGGCATGTTGACGCCCTTGCGCTCGCCAATCAGGCCGTCGTTCTTAACGACGCAGGTCATGTCCTGGCCGCTGACGGACTCGACCTCGAGGGCAACCAGGCCGTCATCGATCAGGATAAGGGAGCCCTTCTCGACCTCGGAGGGCAGAGCCAGGTAGTCGAGGGAGATGTGCTCAGCGGTGCCGTGGAAATCCTCGGACGTGGGCTGAGCGGTGACGACGATCTTGTCGCCGGTCTTGACGGCAACCTTCTTGCCGTCGACCAAAAGGCCGGTGCGGACCTCGGGGCCCTTGGTGTCGAGCAGGATGCCGACGGGCAGACCGAGCTCCTTGGAAATACGACGGACGCGCTCGATACGACCGTGGTGCTCGTCGTAGGATCCGTGCGAGAAGTTAAAACGGGCGACGTTCATGCCCGCCTTGATCATCTCGCGGATGGTCTCGTCGCTATCGCAGGCGGGACCCATGGTGCATACAATCTTGGTGCGCTTGTACATTCAGACCTCCATCTGACATCGTCTTGCGCTGATAGATAAACCATAAGAAATAAAACTGAGATGATTATAACGAAATGCCGACCGAATACCCCAAAAAATCGACCGTATGCCGAATTAGAAGTTCATTTTTTGCGAAAAAACGGTATATGCAAAAACTTTACCAACCGTTCTAACCGCTGCTATCTGGGCGATATTTCAGTTTGATGATGCGCCGAAGAAAAAACGTTTTATCAATGTTGAACATCATACGGTCTGCATCGTTGCGAATGGACCCTATTTCCAAATGGATTGTTTTGGCTAGACGCGTCGCTTTGGGGTACCATAGCTCCACTATCAACTGCCGCTCAGCACGGCAGCCTTGATGAGCCCTTGCCCTTCTCCTGGGAATTATGATCGGGCATCAATCTGCTGAGTGGCCCGAATCCCAGGAGGGGACTCTATATGCAAAAGGAATACCTGTCCGCCGCGGCGGAGGTGCTCAGCGACCAAGGTGTCGATGAGAACCTCGGCCTGAGCAACGGCGAGGCGTCGTCGCGTCTTGCCAAGACAGGCCCTAACAAGCTTGAGGAAGCCGAGAAGACGCCGCTGTGGAAGCGCTTCTTTGAGCAGATGGCCGACCCCATGGTCATCATGCTGATCGCGGCCGCGGTTATCAGCGCGCTCACGGGCATGGTCAAGGGCGAGGCGGACTTTGCCGATGTCGCCATCATCATGTTCGTCGTTATCGTCAACTCGGTGCTGGGCGTGGTCCAGGAAGCCAAGAGCGAAGAGGCCCTCGAGGCCCTGCAGGAGATGAGCGCGGCGCAGTCCAAGGTGCTGCGCGACGGCAAGCTCGTGCACCTGCCGAGCGCCGAGCTCGTGCCCGGCGACGTGATCATGCTCGAGGCGGGCGACTCCGTCCCGGCCGACTGCCGCGTGCTCGAGAGCGCCACGATGAAGATCGAAGAGGCTGCACTCACCGGCGAGTCCGTGCCGGTCGAGAAGCACGCCAACGTGATCGAGCTTGTCGCAGGCACCGACGACGTGCCGCTCGGCGACCGTAAGAACATGTGCTATATGGGTTCCACCGTGGTGTACGGTCGTGGCCGCGCCGTCGTGGTCGGCACCGGCATGGACACCGAGATGGGCAAGATTGCCGGCGCCCTGGCCGAGGCCAAGGAAGAACTCACGCCGCTGCAGGTGAAGCTCGCCGAGCTCAGCCGCATCCTTACCATTATGGTTATCGTCATCTGCGTCGTGATCTTTGGCGTCGACATCGTCCGCCACGGCGTGGGCAACGTTCTCACCGATCCGACGGCCCTGCTCGACACCTTTATGGTCGCCGTCTCGCTCGCCGTCGCCGCCATCCCCGAGGGCCT
>CATZTY010000071.1 GCA_958424475.1 uncultured Collinsella sp. | reverse complement strand
TTATGTCTGAACAGTCGCAGCATATCCATTTTGAGAACACGAATAGGTGGAGCACCAAACAGCTCGTTACCATGGCGTTGATGTGCGCCTTGGGAGCACTGTTTATGTACGTGCAGCTGCCCATTCTTCCTTCGGCGCCGTTTTTGACGTATGACCCGTCGCTGGTGCCGGCGATGGTGTGCGGGTTTGCGTACGGCCCTGGTGCCGGCACTGCCGTTGCCGCCATGGTGATCGTTATCCATGCGCTCACCACGGGTGACTGGGTCGGCGCGCTTATGAACTTGGTCGCTACGCTGGGCTTTATTCTGCCCGCGGCAATCGTCTACCAAAAGATGCACACCTACAAGGGCGCCGTGATTGGTCTGGTGCTCGGCGTTATTGCCGCTACGGTGTTGTCTATGGTCGCAAACCTTACCATTGGCGTATGGTTCTGGTATGGCTCGGTCGATGTGATCGCCCCGCTCATGGTTCCTGCCGTGTTGCCGTTCAACCTTATCAAGACCGTGCTTAACTCGGTATTGACGCTTGCGGTGTATAAGGCGGTCTCCAACCTCATCACGCCTAAAAAGGGCCAGGTCAAAGGCCGCGCATGATTGAGTGTCGGGGCATCTCATTTAGCTACGACGGCGTTGCGAAAGCACTCGACGGTGTCGATCTGAACATCGAGGACGGGGAGTTTTTCTGCATCCTCGGTGGCAATGGGTCGGGCAAGTCGACGTTTGCCAAGCATCTGAATGCGCTGTTGCAACCCGATGCGGGCACGGTACGCATCAACGGCATGGATGCGTCCGACCCCGAGCTGGTCTACGACATTCGTTCGACCGCGGGCATGGTGTTCCAGAATCCCGATGATCAGCTGGTGGCAACGCTTGTCGAAGATGACGTTGCGTTTGGTCCCGAAAACCTTGGCGTGCCATCGGCGCAAATTGCGCAGCGCGTACGCGAGGCGCTGAAGGGCGTGGGCCTGGTGGGCTTTGAGCGCCACGAGACCCATGCGCTCTCGGGCGGCCAAAAGCAGCGCGTGGCGCTTGCCGGCGTGCTCGCCATGGAGCCGCGCGTGCTCATCTTGGATGAGGCCTCCTCGATGCTTGATCCGCGCGGGCGCAAGGGCCTTATGAAGGTCTGTCACGCGCTACGCGAACGCGGCATGACCATCGTGATGATTACGCACTTTATGGAAGAGGCCGCCGAGGCCGATCGTGTCGCGGTGTTTCGGGCGGGGCGCGTTGACATGCTCGGTACGCCCGAGGAAATCTTGACGCGAGCGGACGAACTTGCGCAGCTCAACCTTGATATGCCAGAGTCGTGCCGTTTGGGCATGGCGCTTCGTGCGAAGGGCGTGCCCGTTTGCGCGCAGGTACGTGAGGCGGATATGGTCGCCGAGATTGCGCAGGCTTATGCCGAGCGAAGTGGGGCAGGCACCGCGGGGCAGTCTTCCGCATCCCAGTTGGAAATCGCTGACGGCACTGTTCCGGTAGACAACGAGGGGAACGCGTCGGAGCCCGTCATAGAGCTATCCCATGTTTCATACAGTTATTCGCTCAGTCCGCGCGAGCGCCGCCGCTGGCATAAGCGCTCGGCCACTGCGGGCAAATCGAGCAAACAGGCTCTCTGGGGAAACGACCCAAGCAGCCCGTGGGCGCTGCGCGATGTATCGCTGACGGTGCGTCGCGGCGAGTTCCTGGGGCTAGCAGGCCATACCGGCTCGGGTAAATCGACGCTGGTCCAACATCTCAACGGTTTGATTCGCCCGCAGGAGGGAAGCGTTTGCGCGCTGGGGCTCGATTTGTCAAACAAGAAAGATGCCGTCGCGGTTAAGGCCAAGGTCGGCGTGGTGTTTCAGTATCCCGAGCGCCAGCTATTTGCCGAGACCGTGGCGCAGGACGTGGCGTTTGGTCCGCGCAACCTTGGTCTGCCGCAAGACGAGGTTGCGCGCCGTGTCGCATCATCGCTTACGCGCGTGGGCCTCAATCTCGCCGCGATAGGCGACAAGAGTCCCTTTGAGCTTTCGGGCGGTCAGCAACGACGTGTGGCATTCGCCGGCGTGCTCGCCATGGAGCCCGAAGTCCTGGTGCTCGATGAGCCCATGGCGGGGCTCGATCCGGCTGCGCGCAGGGATTTCCTTGAGCTTATCGATCGACTTCGCCGCGATGGCCTGACCGTTGTCATGGTTTCACATAGTATGGATGACCTGGCCAATTGCTGTGACCGCATCGTCGTAATGAACGAAGGCGCGGTGTTTGCCGAGGGAACCCCCGTGCAGGTGTTTGCGCATGCCGATGAGCTCAAGTCGATCGGCTTGGGCGTTCCCGCCGCCCAGCGTATGGCGCTGGCGCTTACGGAGGCGGGCGTGCCGCTGCGTCGCGGCGGGCTCTATACGGTTGAGTCGCTGGCAGACGAGTTAGTGGACCTGCTAATCGGTCGCTCAGACGGTTCTTCTAACGTCTCGGACATTGCTAAATCCAAGACGGTCGCGCGAGAGGAGGGCTGCTGATGGAGGCGTTTTCGTTTGGCAGTTACTATCCCGGCGATAGTGCAATCCACCGCCTGGACCCGCGAACCAAGTTGCTCTTGGGCTTTGTGTTTCTGATCACGACGCTCACGGTCAGTGGCTTCCGCGGACTAGCCCCGGTCGCAATTTTCGTTGTGCTGACCTATGCCGTGTCTCGGGTGCCGGTTCGTCGCGTTCTGTCGTCGATGGCGCCGCTGCTGGCAATCGTCGTCGTGGTCGCGGTGCTCAACTTGTTTACCGATCAGAGTGGGCGCATCCTGTGGCAGCTCGGCTTTCTGCAGATAAGCGAGGGCTCACTGCGTTCTGCCGCCTTTATGGCGTGCCGCCTGACGTTGATGATGGCCGGCATGAGCGCCATTACGCTCACCACGCCCACGCTCGACCTCACCGCGGGCTTTGAGCGTCTGCTCGCACCATTTGCGCGCGTGAGGCTTCCTGCGCACGAGCTCGGCATGATTATGGGTATCGCGCTGCGCTTTATGCCGCAGTTTGCCACTGAGATGAAACAGACGGCCGATGCGCAGGCGAGCCGCGGTGCGCGCGTGACGGGAGGCCCGCTCGGCGGCGTGCGTATGCTCGGCAGTGTGGCGATTCCGCTGTTCACGGGCGTGTTCCGCCATGCCGAGACGCTGTCTGCTGCCATGGATGCACGCTGCTATCACGGCGAGCGGGGCCGCACGCGCCTGCATGCGCTTGCATTTCGCCGCGGGGATGCGCTGGCTGCGGTGGTGACGACGCTGCTGCTCGCGTGTGTCATCGTCATCAACCTTCAACTTGTTTAGGCGCGATTCGAGCGCAAGAAAGGGGTCCCTATGACCGACAACGACCGCACGGCTCAGCTTGAGCGCGCCTGTTCATATCTCAGGCGCATTCCGGCGTGGTATCTGGCCACGACCGATGCAAGCGACGGGCATCAGCCTCGCGTGAGGCCGTTTTCGTTTGCCATGGTCGATGATGGCAAGCTGTGGTTTTGCACATCGCGCGACAAGGATGTGTGGGCGGAGCTCAGTGCGAATCCCAAGTTTGAGCTCTCGGGCTGGAAGCCGGGGGAATGTTGGATCGTATTGACCGGCGAAGCCGCACTTGAGGACGACGCAGTTGCGAGCGACAAGGTGCGTCAAGCGGGTTTTAAGCACATGGTGGGCATCGGCGAGGAACACAAGAGTGCCAACGACGGCCGCCTTGCTTTCTTTTCGGTCCGCAACATTGCCGCGCGGTTCTGTGATATCGACGGCAGCGAAGAGCGCCTGGAGCTCTAACAAGCACAAACCAGGCTCCCAAACTAGCTAGCACAGGAGGAAACGTGGACGGATTGAATACGGTTTTGGAGTATCTGACGTCGGTGCCGGCGTGGTATCTGGCGACGAGCGTGGACGGGCAGCCACATGTGCGTCCGTTCTCGTTTGCACAGATTCAGGACGGCAAGCTGTGGTTTGTGACGGCGCGCACCAAAGATGTGTGGCAGGAGCTTCTGCAAAACCAGCACTTTGAGGCCACGAGTTGGTGGCCGGGCCATGGCTGGCTCATCTTGCGCGGGCGTGCCGGCTTGGATGACCGGGCTTTAGACGAAATGCGCGAAGCCGGGTGGAAGCATCTAGAGCGCCTGGGCGAGCACTATGAGGGGCCTAACGATCCCACGCTCGTCTTCTTTAGCATCGAGGATCCCGAGGCTTTTATCTGCAACCACGACGAATGGGTGCCGGTCGAGTTCTAGCCAGCTGGCTCATCCTAACAACTTGGTTTTCGCATGGGCGGGCCCCGTATTGCCCGGCGCCGTTAGGAGCGCCGGTCAATACGGGGCCCGCTCCATTTGTCAATTCCTTCAAGCGAATGTGTCGGGAATGTTTCAATGCATGAATATGCAAGCCATTTACGTGTTCATGCATCTTTTGGTGCTAAAGTTTCAACCCACTTCATAACGACCGCTGCGAAATGCGCATCGGTGCATAAATCGCAGACAAGGAGTCTGATATGTCTTTGAAGGTTGGAATCGTCGGTGCGGCTGGATATGCCGGAGCCGAGCTCATTCGCCTCGTGCTCGGCCATCCCGAGTTTGAGCTTGTTGCCATTACGTCCAACGCCGATGCCGGCCAGCCGCTGTCCGCGGTGTATCCGAGCTTTGCTGGCGTGAGCGATCTGGTTTTCACCACGCATGACGCCCCCGAGCTCAAGAGCTGCGATGCGGTTTTTCTTGCCGTGCCGCACACGGCTGCCATGGCACAGGTGCCCGCGCTCCTTGCTGCGGGCGTTTCCTGCTTTGATCTTTCGGCCGATTACCGTCTGAGCGACGCGTCTGTCTTTGAGGCATGGTATGCCGCCGAGCATACGAACCCCGAGTTGCTCAAGACCCGTGCCTTCGGTCTGCCCGAGCTGTTCTCCCAGGATTTGGAGACCGCTGCATCCGACCATGCCGACGGCAAACCCGTGCTGGTCGCCTGCGCCGGTTGCTATCCCACCGCAACGAGCCTTGCCGCCGCGCCCGCCGTGCGCGCCGGCTGGGTTGCCCAGAGCGGCCCCGTGATCGTTGACGCTATCAGCGGTGTAACGGGCGCCGGTAAGTCCTGCAACGCCCGCACCCATTTTTGCAGCGCCGACGAGAACTTGGAGGCCTACGGCGTGGGTAAACATCGTCACACGCCCGAGATTGAGCAAATCCTTGGCCTGACCGATCGCGTCGTTTTTACCCCGCACCTGGCACCGCTCAAGCGTGGTCTGCTCTCCACGGTGACGCTGCCGCTCGCGCCGCGGGCCATCGACTCCCTGGCTCTTGAGGATGTTGTCGACTATTACAAGCAGTTCTACGCTGGACGCACCTTTGTGCGTGTGCTCGATGCCGGCCAGCAGCCCAAGACGGCTTCGGTCGTCGGCACCAACGCCGCCCAGATTGGCCTTGCGTTCAACAAACGCGCGGGCGTGCTGGTGGCGACGGGCGCCATCGACAATCTGTGCAAGGGCGCTGCGGGCCAAGCGGTCCAGTGCGCCAATATCGTCTTTGGCTTTGACGAGCGACGAGGCTTGCCCACAGTGGCGTGCCCGGTGTAGCACATTCGATTGTTAACGATTTGGTAGTCGGGTATCGAGTTGGGCGCCACTTTTAAGCTGGTCTACTAATTGCGACCGGTATGGCGTGCCAGCCGATGCCCGCTTTTTTATTTGATATAAGGAGTCGTAGGGACGATGAATACCGACCTGATTGATATCAAGATTCGCGCCGTCGAGGGTGGCGTTACGGCGGCTGCCGGCTTTAAGGCCGCAGGCATCCATGCGGGATTCCGGAAGAATCCCGAGCGCTTGGACTATGCGCTCGTGGTGCCTGATAAGCCCTGTCCCGGCGCCGGCGTGTTTACGACCAACCGTTTTTGCGCGGCGCCCGTGCAGGTGAGCCGTGCCAACCTGGGCGGTTCGGACAAAGGCTATGGCATCGTCGCTGGTGTTT
>CATZTY010000070.1 GCA_958424475.1 uncultured Collinsella sp. | reverse complement strand
CTGAGCTGGGCCTATGCCGGAATCTCTCCCACAGAAACCACCGAAGAGCCAAAAAGTTGCGGTGGAATAGTTCCTGTTTTGCCCTTAAGCTGGCCATTCTAGGAACTATTCCACCGCAACTAATAGATGGTTAGTTCATGCTGCTTTGGTGGCCGGTTCGACCGGTACCGTTGCGCGTCACGGTTTCATGGAGCAAAAAGAACCCGGGAACCTGTTTGGTCTCGGTATATTCCATAAGGATACCGTCGGCGTTGTAGGTCTGCCCGCGTACAACGGCGAGTGCGTTAAAGTCGTCGAGATCGAGCACGCGCGCATCTTCGGGCGTGGGATGCTCAATCGTTACATCGCGTTTGCCCGTGGCAATCTTAATGCCAAGATCTTCTTCCAGGTAACGATAAATCGAATCGTTGGCAATCTCGGGTGTCAGTCCCGGTACCTGTGAGCTTAGGTAATAGGAGTCGTCGGAGCACACGGCATGTCCGTTTGCATAACGGATGCGTTTGGCGCGCGTAAGCTCGCAGCCTTCGGGAAACCCGGTAATCCTGGAGAGTGCCTTGCTACAGACGAGGAGCTCAAATACGGTGGTGACAGTCTTGAGCTCAAAGCCTCGGCTGGTTGCGATTTCCTTAAAGGTCTCGAGTCCGCCGCCGCCACGACTCTTCTCGTCACTGATGTTGCGAATGACGCGCATGCCTTTGCCTTGCTGGGGGAGCACGTAACCATCTGCCGCAAGCATCGAGATGGCGCGACGGACCGTCATGCGCGAACAGTCAAACAGCTGCGTGAGCTCAGTCTCCGAAGGCAGATAACTCTGATAGGCGTATGTGCCGTCGTCAATCGACTGCTTCACGTTGTCATAAATAGTTTGGAAGATGGCTCGCGCCATGACGGTCTCCTAGAGCTGAGTGCGCGAGCGGTGGATGAGGGCCGCCCGCGCAGGTATCGATCGATTTACTTGCTGGGGTCGATTATATATTTACCCATGGCACGCAGAGCTGGGTCTGACAGGATGGCGCCGAGTTCGTCGAGGGAAGCCACCTTGGCGACCATCGAGGATACGTCGAGCCTGCCAGAGTCGATGAGCTCGAGCGCGCGACGCTGCGTATAAGGGTTGATGTAGGACGAGGTAAGCACAAGCTCCTTCTGGAAGACCTCGAAGGGCTTGACGGTGATTGTCTCATCGGGCTTGGTGAGACCGAACATCATGACCGTAGCCTTGTGGCCGGCGATCTGGATGGCCTGCTCGATGGTGACGGGCTTACCGACACATTCGATTACAACGTCGACGTTGCCGACGCCCTCCTGCTTCAGGCGGGCCGAGACGTCCTCGTGGATGGAGTCGATCGTCAGGTCGGCGCCGAGTTTGAGCGCAACCTCGCGCTTGCCCTCGACGGGCTCGAGCAAAACGACTTTGGTGGCGCCGGCGTTTTTGGCAAGCTGCATCATGAGCAGACCGATCATGCCACCGCCGATAACGACAACTGTGCTGCCGGGCTTGATGTTGCACATATCGATGCCGTGCAGACAGCAGGCGACGGGCTCGGTCATGGCGCCCTGCTCGAAGCTGGTGTGCTCGCCCAACTTGTAGACTTGCTGCATATCGACGGAGCAGTACTCGGCAAAGCCGCCGTTAACGGTGGTGCCGTAGCCGGTCATATGCTCGCAGTAGTGGTTGATTCCGTCGCGGCAGGGTTCGCAGCAGCCGCAGGGATGGTTTGGGTCGATGCACACGCGATCGCCCGGTTTAAAGCCAGCGACGTCGCTGCCCACGGCCTCGACAACGCCCGCAAACTCATGACCAAGGATCGTGGGCGGGGTAACGTCGGCTGCACCCTTGTCGCCTTCATAGATATGAACGTCGGTACCGCAGACGCCGCAAGCTTTGACGTTGATCAGAACGTCGCGCCTGCCCACGGCCGGCTTTGCCGATTCCTCGACTCTGAGGTCGTGCTTTCCATAGAAGACCGCGCTTTTCATGGTGACTCCTTAACGTGGCGGTGAATGTTGTAATGAAGTATAGGCATGTCTATAGATATAGACAAGCACATCTATACAAGTTAAAAAGAAATATAAATTGCAGCCTTCAGCTATGTCAGATTTAACAGGCAAAATACTGGACATATACCGTTTACGGCCAATAATCAACCGTTTACCGACCGTAGTATTTATGCTAACTTGTATAGATAAGTGATGTGATAAAACGTAAGTGCAAGAAGTCAGGGAAGCGGGCCCACCCGTCCTATTGCACGAGGTACACGCAAACGGCGCGTCTGCGGTCTCGAGTGAAGCCAAAACCGCAGCGCTCCGAATGAAGAGAGGGGGATTCCCCGTCATGATGCAAAAGATACAACGTTTCGGCGGTGCAATGTACACGCCTGCGATTCTTTTCGCATTTTCCGGAATCGTCGTCGGCCTGGGTACGTTGTTTACCACCGAGGCGATCTTTGGCGAGATGGCCACTGCGGGCCATCTTTGGTTTGATTGCTGGAATGTGCTGCTCCAGGGTGGTTGGACGCTCTTTAACCAGATGCCGTTGCTGTTTTGCGTAGCGTTGCCAATCTCGCTCGCGAACAAGCAGAACGCTCGCTGCTGCATGGAGGCTTTGACCATCTACCTTACCTTCAACTACTTTGTAAGCACGATCTTGGGGCAGTGGGGCCCTGTCTTTGGGGTCGACTACTCTGTCGAGGCGGGCAGCGGTACTGGTCTTGCCACTATCGCAAGCATCAAAACGCTTGATATGGGCATCATGGGCGCGCTCATTATCTCTGGTATCGCCACGATGCTGCATAACAAGTTCTTCGACACCGAACTTCCTGAGTGGCTGGGCGTGTTCTCGGGCTCCGTGTTCATCTATATGATCGGTTTCTTCGTTATGGTTCCGGTCGCTCTTATCGCCTGCCTGGTGTGGCCGCATGTTCAGGCTGCTATCTCCGCCTTCCAGGGATTCATCCTTTCCGCCGGTACGTTTGGCGTGGGTGTCTTTGCTTTCTTCGAGCGCGTGCTGATCCCTACAGGCCTGCACCACTTTATCTATACGCCGTTCTATTACGACAACGCGGCGGTCAACGGCGGCATCTTTGCTGCTTGGGCCAACATCCTGCCCCAACTGGCTGCCGATCCGAGCATTGCTCTTAAGGATGCCGCACCCTGGGCTGCCTATACCTGCCCTGGTTGGACTAAGGTCTTCGGCTCGCTTGGCGTCGCCATTGCGTTTTATATGACCGCCAAACCCGAGCGCAAGCAGCGCGTCAAGGCTCTGCTGATCCCGGTCACCCTTACCGCTATGCTTTGCGGTATCACCGAGCCGCTTGACTTCACCTTCCTGTTCATCGCGCCCGGCCTGTTCGTCGTCCACTGCGTGCTCGGAGCGCTCGGCTGCATGGCTCAAAACCTCCTTGGCGTCGTGGGCATCTTCGACGGCGGCATCATCTCGATGCTCTCGTGGGACTGGCTGCCCCTTTGGGCCGCACACGGTCTGCAGTACGCCATCTCCATCCTTGTCGGTCTGTGCTTTACCGCCCTTTGGGTCGTGGTCTTCCGTTTCCTGATCGTCAAGTTCGACTTTAAGACCCCCGGTCGCGAGGATGACGATGTTGAGGTCGAGCTCAAGTCCAAGGCCGACTACAAGCAAAAGCAGGGCGGTGCTGCTGCTGGCAAATCGGTCGCCCAGAGTAAAGATGATGAGCGCTTGGTGCTTGCCGAGAACATCCTCGATCTGCTCGGTGGCATGGATAACATCATCGATGTAACTAACTGCGCTACCCGTCTGCGCGTTAACGTCAAGGACAAGGGCCTCGTTGCACCCGAGGCTTCCTTCAAGGCGATCGGTACGCATGGCTTGGTGGTCCAAGGTCAGTCAATCCAGGTCATCATCGGCCTTACCGTCCCGCAGGTTCGCGAGAAGTTCGAGAGTCTTCTGAAGTTCGAGAGTCTTCTGTAAACCATCGTTCATCGAAACAATCGGCCTTGCAGAGCCGGTATGCACCGCAAGGCCGATTCTAGAGATAAAAAACTCCACTTCTAGGTAACAATTCCAAACCGTACAGGCCGCGTGCGGGGATGGATTGAGCAAGCGGCCAGAATGAGGAGGACATCATGTCCAAGAAAAACTATGCCGTGACCATTGCCGGCGGTGGCTCTACCTTCACTCCGGGCATCGCTCTGATGCTGCTTGAGGAGCGCGACCGCTTCCCGGTCAACAAGGTGACCTTCTACGACAACAACGCCGAGCGCCAGGAGATCGTGGCAAAGGCCTGCGAGATCTACTTCCACGAGAACGCCCCCGAGGTTGAGTTTAGCTATACCACCGACCCCGAGACCGCATTCACCGGGACCGACTTCGTGCTTGCTCACATCCGCGTTGGCCTGTACGCCATGCGTGAGCTCGACGAGAAGATTCCTCTCAAGTACGGCTGCGTTGGCCAAGAGACCTGCGGTGCCGGCGGTATCGCCTACGGCATGCGCTCCATCGGTGGTGTCATCGAGATCCTCGACTACATGGAGAAGTACAGCCCCAACGCCTGGCTGCTCAACTACTCCAACCCCGCAGCTATTGTTGCCGAGGCCTGCCGCGTGCTGCGCCCCAACAGCCGCATCATCAACATCTGCGACATGCCGATCGACCTTATGGATAAGATGAGCCGTATGTGCGGCATCAAGGATCGTCGCGAGCTGCAGTATAGCTACTACGGTCTCAACCACTTTGGTTGGTGGAGCAAGATCTACGACAAGGAGGGTAACGACCTCATGCCGCAGATCAAGGAGCACATGGCAAAGAACGGCTACCTGGACGGCATTGAGCACGAGGCCGGTAAGGAGCAGCACGTCGAGGAGAGCTGGATTCACACCTTCGGCAAGGCCAAGGATGTCTATGCTGTCGATCCCGAGACGATTCCCAACACCTACCTCAAGTACTACCTGTACCCGGACTATGTCGTCGAGACGTCTGACCCCAACTACACTCGCGCCAATGAGGTTATGGACGGCCGCGAGAAGAAGGTCTTTGGCGCTTGCCGCGACATCATCGCCAAGGGTACTGCCAAGGACGGCGGCTTTGAGCCCGACGTACACGCCAACTACATCGTCGACCTTGCCTGCGCGCTGGCCGAGAATACGCTCGAGCGCTTCCTGCTGATCGTCCCCAACGATGGCGCTGTGCCCAACTTCGACCCGACGGCCATGGTCGAGGTGCCTTGCATCGTCGGTTCCAACGGCTTTGAGAAGATTTGCCAGGGCCCGATTCCGCAGTTCCAGAAGGGCCTGATGGAGCAGCAGGTTTCCGTCGAGAAGCTCGTTGTCCAGGCTTGGGTCGAGGGCAGCTACCAGAAGCTCTGGCAGGCACTCACGCTCTCCAAGACCATTCCTTCGGCGAGCGTTGCCAAGCAGATTCTGGACGAGCTCATCGAGGCCAACAAGGATTTCTGGCCCGAGCTTAAGTAAGGACTGCTGTCTCGAACTCTCACGCATCTCTGCTTCATTTGCGCCGCCGCGGTGTCCGGATTCGCCCGGATGCTGCGGCGGCGCTATACTTATACGGTTTGAAGTACCTGTACCAAAAGGAGCTGTCGTGTCCCTTTCCATCGGTATCGTCGGCCTGCCCAACGTGGGCAAGTCGACGCTGTTCACCGCGCTTACCAAAAAGACCGGCCTTGCCGCTAACTACCCGTTTGCCACGATCGACCCCAACGTGGGTATCGTTGACGTGCCCGATAGCCGCCTGCAAAAGCTCGCCGACATTGTCAACCCGGGCCGCATTGTGCCGGCGACGGTCGAGTTCGTCGACATCGCAGGCCTGGTGAAGGGCGCCAACGAGGGCGAGGGCCTGGGCAACCAGTTCCTGGCCAACATTCGCGAGACCGACGCCATCTGCGAGGTCGTGCGCTACTTTAAGGACCCCAACGTTATGCGCGAGGTGGGCCGCACGGGCGAGTTCGTCGACCCCGCCGGCGATGC
>CATZTY010000069.1 GCA_958424475.1 uncultured Collinsella sp. | reverse complement strand
ACGTTTACCATCCGCCTGCCGTTCGAGAAATGCAAGCGCTCCGAGATTCCTCAGGCAGTTCGCGTGGAGGCGGACGATGGCGATGCGCTCCAGGGCTTGCGTGTTTTGCTCGTAGAGGATAACGATCTGAATGCCGAGATCGCGCAGTTTACGCTCGGCCGTGCCGGTGCCGTCGTGACGCATGCCAAGGATGGTGAGTCTGCCGTTGAGGCGTTTGCCGCAAGCGCACCGCACGAGTACGACGTGGTGTTGATGGACATCATGATGCCCGGCATCGATGGCCTTGAGACCACGCGTCGAATTCGAGCACTCGATCGCGAGGATGCCGCGACCACGCCGATTATCGCCGTGAGCGCCAACGCCTTTGCCGACGACCGCAGGCTTTCGCGTGAGGCAGGCATGGACGCGCACCTGAGTAAACCCGTGAGCTCGCAGGAGCTCGTTGAGGCGCTTGCGCACATGGCCGCCGACGCTTCATAAGCATATGGCCCGGTTCCAAGGTGGGTCGGAACCGGGCCATATTGCTATTGATGAGACCTGCTGAGGGGCTTACTTTTCCTGAATCTGCTTACCGCAGAGATGCTCAATCGTAATCTCGTAGAGCTGGACGCCCTTGATGTCTTTGGCGATTTCCTCTTCGACTTCCTCGGCGGAAGGGTAGTACTTAAGGGCGAGCTGGCGGACTTTGTCTTCGATAAACGCGGGAGTGTCATTCGCCAAGCGACAGCGGCCAAAGACCACGGTGCTCATAACGTAGGGAGCCCAGTCACCGTCCTTGTACCACTCGTTGCCGTAAACGGTAAAGCAGACCTTGTCATCGCGCTTGAGTGAATCGACCTTGTGGCCAGCCTTGGCGCCATGGAAATAAATCTTGTCGTGCTCGGTGTCAAAGAAGTAGTTGACGGGAATGGCGTACGGGTAGCCATCGTCGCCGTTGACGGCAAAGACGCCGCGCTTGCAGGTAGCGAGCAGTTCGCGCGCTTCCTCGTCAGTGATGGCGCGTTTCTTTCGACGTAAGGGCCTAAACATCGTTGGCTTCCTTTCTACTGGGCATGGTTGTTGAGCACAAACTATAGCGAAACGGATCCGTTTTTCTTGATGCGGGCGAGTATGTTTTTGAGCTTGTTAAAGTCGAGCGGTTTGGACAGATGGGCGTTCATACCGGCGTCGTGTGCCGCCTTGGCGTCCTCGGCAAAGGCATTGGCGGTGAGCGCGATGATGGGGATATCGGCTGCATCGACCTTCTCGCTCAGACGAATCGCGCGGGTTGCCTCGTAGCCGTCCATGTCCGGCATCATAATGTCCATCAGGATCGCATCGAAGCTGCCGGCGGGATGAGACAGGTACAGATCGACGACTTCGTTGCCGTTGACGGCGCGGGTGACCACGACGCCCTCGGATTCTAGCAGCGTCTGGGCAATCTCGGCATTCAATTCGTTGTCTTCGGCGAGCAGCACGTTCATGTCGGCGAGTGAGCAGTCGAGCGCCCTCTCGACCGTATCCGTCCGCGCCCGGGGGTTCTTGTCGATATCGAGCGGAATTTCCACGTAGAACGTGGTGCCCACATGGAGTTCGCTGGTGACTTCGATGGTGCCGCCCATCAGTTCAATAAGCGACTTGACGATTGGCATGCCCATGCCGGTTCCTTGGAACTTGCTGCGCGCATCGTCACCTTCTTGGGCAAACGGCTCATAGATATGCTTTAAAAATTCGGGAGCCATGCCAATGCCGGTATCCGAAACGCTAAAGCAAAAGAGCGCGCGCCCGTTATCGAGTGGCTTGGTCTTTGAGCTAAAGGTGACGGAGCCGCCGTGCTTGTTGTACTTAATGCTGTTGTCTAACAGGTTGATCATGATCTGTCGGATATGGGTGGGACTGCCGATCATGTATGGCCCCGTGGCGTACGGCAGACTATTGTCCTGCATTGTGATGCCGTTACTGGACGCGCGGAGCTTGCACAGCACTAGCGTATCGTCACAGAGCTCTTTGAGGTTAAAAGGCGCATGCTCCAGTGTTAGCTTGCGGTCTTCGATTTTGCCCATCTCGAGGATGTCGTTGATCAGCGAGAGCAGGTGATTGGCGGCAACGCGCGCCTTGGCACGGCTCTCGCGGGCGACCTGGATATCGCCTTCCTTCAATTCCTCGATCTCGATAAGGCCCAGGATACCGTTGAGCGGCGTACGGATGTCGTGGCTCATGCGCGTGAGGAATGCCGTCTTGGCGGCGTTGGCGGCATCGGCTTTTTTGCGCTCGGTTCGAGCGCGTACGAGCGCCCAGATGAGCAGGACGATGCCGACCGACAACATACCGATGAGGGTAGCTGCAATGGCGGTGCGGTTGCGATAAAGGAATTGAAGCGTGTTGGATTCCTGGGCCGTGTACGACGTGGAGGAGAAATTGCTTGCGGAGAGCGATTCTCCGGCATTGATGATGCCCTTGTTGATGATTCCCAACAGCTCGGGTTTTCCGCGCGAAATCCAGCACGAGAGCTCACAGGTGTCAGGGAGCTCGGTCGTCTCGCAGTCCTCGAGATCGTAACGGTCACCGATGGTTTTTACGCGTGAACTAGGAGCGACGATGCAGTGCGCCGTTCCCTTCCTGAGGGCGTCGAACGCTTCATCGTCGGATTGGTATTCGGTTACGGTCGCTGTGGGGAACAGACTTTCAAGTGCATTTTTGTTGACAAACGATGATTTGGTACAGGCGATGTTCTGAAGGTCTTTGTTTAGGTTGCTGCCGGTGTGGATGGCGGTGAGGGATATGGTCCCCAACGATATCGACTGCACAACGCCTGTTTGCTCGGCAAACCAGTAATCTCGGTATACCGGCAGCGCAACGTCTATGCTTTCCTTTGACAGGGCCTTTGACATCATCTTGTAGCTATCAAAGGCGACGGTTTTGACCGTAATGCCAAATTTATCGTGCAGCGTCGTCGCAAGCGATGCGAGCGAGCCTTCTATTTTGCTGCCTTCGTCTTCGTTGCAGTAGGGGAGTTTGCCCGTAATGTAGCCGAGCGTGATGGTGTTGTTGTTCGCCTTGAGCCAGGAACGTTCGGGGCCGTTGAGCGATGATGAACCGCTGTTTTGGGCCGAGTAGTGAGATTTGACTTCGTCGATATAGCGTGGGTTGACGCGGGCGATTGACGTCATGGCGGCATTGATGTCGTTCATCAGGTCGGGGCGGCTTTTGGGGACGGCAAAATAGTAGTCACTCGAGCCAACGTAGAACATGGGGGAGGCATCGGGCGAGGAAATGGTGTCGTTCATGATGACGGCATCGACTTCGTCGTTTGCGAGCGCGTCAAAGAGAACGGAGCCTCCGTCATACTCCCTGTATGTGCAGGTGATTCCTTCGTTGGTGAGCCACTGCTGGCCAACGAAGGTTTGCATAACGTCGGGGTTGTAGCCGATGGTGAGGCCTTGGAGCGCTTGGGGGTCACCCTTGGCCAGATCGTCGCGATCGGGCTTGGCGTAGATGTAGTAGCGCTCGGTGCCCTCGGGGTTCGAGGAAAAGAGCAGCTTTTGGGCGCGTTCCTCGGAGTAGGAGATGTTGGGCATGAGGTCGATCTCGCCTGCCTCGAGCATGTCCATAAGCTCGGTGAAGGTGCCGGAGACGTATTCGTACCGCCAGCCGGGCGTGTAGTACGACAGGGTCTGGAGGTACTCGTAACCCCATCCCGAGAGACGCTCGCCGGGGGTGCCGTCCTGGAAGCCCTCGTTGTTGACGAGCCAACCAACGCGGACCGTCTTGACTGACTGATCGGAGTCGGCGGCAAAGGCGGGGGCGGGCATGATGGTGCTCAGTACGGCAAGCGCGGCAAGCGCGACGGCCAGGGTGCGATATATAACTGAACGAAGGACAACGGCAGCTCTCACATGCAATCCTAACGAATCGAGACATTACCGCATAAGGATACCAGCTCAGCCTGCCCAGTCGGCAGCTGTACCGCTAAACGCTCCCGCCCGGCAGTTGGGGACAGTCCCTTTCTGCCGGCACAAAAGGAACGTCCCTAACTGCCGGTTGTGGGACAATACCGAGCGAACGAGATTGGGCGTCTGGGAAAAGGGGTCGCGATGAACAAGTTGAGGACGCTTGCCGATGTGCTGCGACAGGCTGGCTTTGCGCGCATCACGGGCCTGTTTCTAATCTTTTACCTGCTGTGCTCGACTGCCGTCTGGCTGTCCGAACCCACGTCCCTTACGTTTGGCGACGGTCTCTGGTTTAGCTTTGAGACGGTCTCGACCATCGGCTTTGGTGACATTCCTGCCGAGACACCGGTTGCCCGCGCCATTACCGTCATTCTGAGCGTCATCAGCATCTTCTACATCGCCATGCTCACGGGCGTGGCGGTGAACTACTGCAATACGCTTATCAAGCTGCGTCAAAAGGACACCATGGCGCGCTTTATGGATGATCTGGAGCATTTGGAAGAGCTCGATCGCGACGAGCTTGCCGATCTTTCGCGTCGCGTGCGCGAGTATCGTCGACGCCAGCGCTAAGACGAACGTCGTGCGCCACAACAAGGGGGACCAAATATGAATATCACCGTGTATCTGGGTGCCAGTGCCGGCAATGATCCGGCGTTTCTGCCCGCGGTGCAGGAGCTGGGCAACTGGATTGGCGCCAACGGGCACGCGCTGGTATACGGCGGGTCCAAATCGGGGCTGATGGGTGCGCTCGCCGATAGCGTGCTCGAGGCGGGTGGACACGTGACGGGTGTTGAGCCGAGCTTTTTTATCGAGGCCGAGTTTCAACATGACGGTATCAACGACCTTATCGTGACGAGCGATATGGCGGAGCGCAAGGCCAAGATGATTGAGCTCGGCGATGCGTTCATCGCATTTCCGGGCGGTACGGGCACGCTCGAGGAGATTGCCGAGGTCATGTCCGCGGTGTCGTTGGGACACCTGAGTGCTCCGTGCATCCTGTATAACCTGGACGGTTACTACAACGACCTCAAGGCGCTGCTCGGGCACATGATTGATAAAGGGCTTTCGAGCCCGAGGCGCCAGCACGGCATCTACTTTGCCGACGATTTGCGCGAGATTGCCTCGATTATCAACGGATAAGTCTTGAGCCTGCCCCACCATGACTCCCAATGGTGCCGTTTGCGGCGCAGATGGTTGGCTCGTTCGAGCAACGCTCGCTCTACAATAAAACGTATCTATGTCGACTTTAACCGCGGGAGGACCCGATGGATAACCTTGCCAAACCCACAAACCGCGCGCTGTTTTTGGTCAGCGTTGCCGTGACCGGTGCACTCGCAGGTGCTGCGGTCTGGCTGTTCTTTTTTGCGATGGAGCACGGTATCGACTATCTATGGACCGAGATTCCGCACGCGCTGGGCGTCGCTTCGCCCGAGCTTGCCAGCGGCCCGTTTGGCTTTCTGCCGTACCCGTTTTTTATCTGCCTGCTGGGCGGCCTGTTAATCGGTCTGTACGAAAAGATGACAGGCACCAAGACCGATGACCTCAACCAGGTGATGGCGAAGGTTAAGCAAGACGGGCGCTATCCGTACGACAACCTGGGCAAGCTTTCGCTCGCGGCATTGCTGCCGCTGCTGTTTGGCGGAAGCATTGGACCGGAGGCCGGCCTGACCGGCGTTATCGCTGGTCTGTGCAGCTGGGTCGGCGACCGCATGCGTCGCTTTGGCGCCGAGTTTAGGGAGCTTACGCTGCTGGGCACCCAGGCTGCCCTGACGGCGCTCTTTACCGCGCCCGTCTTTGGTTTTGTGGCACCGCTCGCTGGTAGCGCCGACGGCCAAGGCGAAGACGCCGACGATGAGTCCGTGTCCGACGAGGTCACCATCAAGCTGCCCAAGGCGCAAAAGACCGTGGTCTACGGCATTGCGATTGCCGGCGGTCTGGGCACCTACCTGCTGCTTGGCCAGCTTGTGGGCGGCGGCATGGGTATGCCGAGGTTCGAGTCCGCCGAGGTGGGCAACCTGGAGCTTACCTGGCTCATTC
>CATZTY010000068.1 GCA_958424475.1 uncultured Collinsella sp. | reverse complement strand
GGCCACATTAAGTGGCCTTCTTTGCGTGCGGAACTCATTTTGAGCAAGCACCCGCCCTGCCGGGGCTCCCGGGTTCCGTGACGACTTGGCCGTTCGGGTCAGGTGGGGCTGAATGGAATTTGGTGATGAGGGCACCGTTGGCGCCCTCATTTTTTTGTGCGGGTGGCAAAGGGGCTGTCCCTTTGGTCACATTGCGCCCCAAGATTTCCAAAAAGTTAACCTTTGTTGACCTTAATAGTTAGATAAACTAAACTATTTTCCAAAAGTGTGCTCGAGCAAACTTGTTTACTCGGGTGCTGAGGCACCGTGCCGCGTCCAATGCGGCAAAAGGGAGAAGCAACATGAAGAAGTCGACGTTCAATACCCTGCTTGTCGGTGGCGGTTTTCTGCTTGGCACGGCCGGCATCAAGCTGCTTACCAGCGCTCCGGTCAAGAATGCCTGCGTGCAGGGTATCGCGTGCGGCATGCGCATCAAGAACGGCTACCAGGACATGGTCGAGCAGGCCAAGGCTAATGTCGACGACATGGTTGCCGAGGCGGCCTACATCACCCAGAGCGAGGCCGCTGCTGACGAGGCAGCCGAGTAACGCTCCCAGGCACAAGCTATGAGATTCTCGATTATCAGCGAGATCCCTGGCAGGACCCGTCTTCAATTGGCGGGTCCTGTGCCAGAGAGTGATCTCGATGCGCTTCTTAAGCTCAGCGGCGACATCGACGGCGTGCACAAGGTGCGCGTTTACGGCCGTATTGGCCAGATGGCGCTCGAATATGATGAGCAGTGTCGTGCGGGCGTGCTCGACGCCTTGTGTGCGCTCGATGCCCAGGCCATTGCCGACGCAAAGACGGGTTACGTGATGCAGCTTGAGCCACGCAAGCACAAGCTCGTCATGGATCTTGCCACACTTATCGGCGCCCACTACGCGCGCCGCTGGTTCTTGCCGACGCCTCTGCGTGCGGTGTTTGTCGTGGCCGGTTACATGGCATTTTTGCGCGCTGCCCTTCATGAGCTGGCGCAGCCGCGCCTAACCGTTCCTGTGCTTGACGCTTCGGCCATCGGCATTTCGTTCGTCAAACGTGATGTCGACACCGCGGGCCAGACGATGTTCCTGCTCAACGTGGGTGAGCTGCTCGAGGACTACACCCGCGCCATGAGCGAAAACGAACTCATCAACTCGCTGCTCGATGTGCCCGACAAGGCGCAAAAGGTCGTCGGCGACACTGAGGTAAGCGTTGCCGCCACCGAGCTTGAACCCGGCGATTTGGTCGCCGTGCGCACCGGCATGTCTATCTGTATCGACGGCGTGGTCGAGCAGGGGAGCGCTATGGTCAACCAGGCGACCCTGACCGGCGAACCGCTGGCCGTCGAGCGCAGCGTGGGCGACGACGTGTTCGCCGGCACCGTTGTGGAAGATGGCAGCATCTTGGTGCGTGTGCGCGCCAACACGGCTCAGACCAAGCTCCGCTCGATCGTCTCGCTCGTGCAGACGGCCGACTCGCTCAAGTCCGAGGGTCAGTCGCACATGGAGGACCTCGCCAACAAGATCGTCCCATGGAACTTCCTGCTCGCGGGCCTGGTCGCGCTTACCACCCGCAGCCTCATCAAGACCTCAGCGGCACTGATGGTCGACTACTCGTGCGCACTCAAGCTCACGGGCTCCGTCGCCGTCATGACTGCCATGAGCGATGCTGCCAAGATGGGCGTCATGGTCAAGGGCGCGAAGTACTTTGAGTCGTTTGCCAAGGCCGACACCATTGTGTTTGATAAGACCGGCACGCTTACCGAGGCGCAGCCGCGCCTGGCTTGCGTACTCACGACCGATGGCTGGAGCGAGGACGAGGTTCTGCGCCTTTCCGCATGCCTGGAGGAGCATTTCCCGCATCCGGTGGCGCGTGCCGTGGTCAACGCCGCCCGCGAGCGCGGGCTCGAGCACCGCGAGCGCCATGCCGCCGTCGAGTACATCGTGGCGCACGGCATCGCTTCGTCCATTGAAGGACGTCGCGCCATCATCGGTTCCGCGCACTTTGTATTCGAGGATGAGGGCGCACAGCTCGAATCCGACATCAAGGAGCGCATCGAGTCCCAGATGCAGGGCTTGTCGCCGCTGTACCTGGCGGTCGACGGCACGGTTGTGGGCGTGCTCGGTATCGAGGACCCACTCAAACCCGGCGTGCGCGAGGCCATCGCCGACCTGCATGCGCTGGGCGTCAAGCATGTCGTTATGCTCACAGGCGACTCCGAGCGCACGGCCGAGCGCATCGCGCGCGAGGCGGGTGTCGACGAGTTTAAGGCCGAACTGCTGCCCGAGGACAAGTACGCCTATGTGGAGCGCATTAAGAGCGAGGGGCGCCACGTTGCCATGGTGGGCGACGGCGTCAACGATTCGCCGGCGCTGGGCCTGGCCGATGTGGGTCTGGCCATGGGTGGCGGAAGCGACATCGCCAAGGAGGTCGCCGATATCATCCTGACCGATACGGATCTGGCCGCGATCGTGCGTCTGCGCCGCATGAGTCGGGGGCTTATCGACCGTCTGACGAGCTCGTATTCCAAGGTCATGCTCACCAACTCGGCGCTGCTGGCATTGGGTATTACCGGCATGATCACTCCGCAGACGTCGTCACTGCTGCACAACGGCTCAACGATCGCCTACAGCCTGGGCAACGCAAAGGCTTACCTGCGTTAGCGTTTTCGATTGAGTATATGGCCTGCATTCGGGCGGCACCGCAGCCGCCAGGGTGCAGGCCTTCTTTTGTTTGACGAGAGGCTAGCTCAGATATATGCTCGTGCTAGCAATGCTAGTAAATGCTGAAGGTGAGGTTGAGATGGCTACCGTTGGCAGCATGGCACAGGTGAATGTTCGCGTAGATCGCTCGGTTAAAGAGCGCGCCGAGGAGGCACTGCGGCTTTCGGACAGGTCACTGCCCGAGCTCATCAAAAAGGTGGTGGCCAAGGTCGCGCAGGGTGGCGGGCAGTGCGAGGAAGTGCTTGCGGCCGTCGACGACCGGCAGCAGACCGTCACGCCCGATACTCCGTTCGCCGCATCATGGGCGGCGGCGGATCAGCTTTACGTGGACCTGGGCATCGCTGCGTCGCCTGTATCCGACGATCGCGATTGGGACACAATCTATTCCGAAGCCATGGACGAGCGCTATCGCCAAAAGGGGATGATCCTGTGAGCGGGGCTCCCCTCAAAATAATGGTGGATACCAACGTATGGGTTGATTCGTTTTGCGTCGACCATGCCGAGTCGCTTGCCGCGCGTTCGTTTATTGGGCAGGCGGCGGAGACGGGGGCGTTGCTGTTCTTCCCGGTACATATCGCTAAGGACGTGCTGTACGTTGTCCAACACGAGCTGAAGCGCAGCGTTCTTGCCAGCGGGGGAGTGCTCGACGAGGCATCTGCCCGTGCAATTGGCGATGCGGCGTTGGCGTTTGTTCGGAATATGACCGAAAACGCCACGGCCGTGGGTGCAGATGCGTCGGACCTTTGGCTGGCCGACAAATACTTAGTGCTCCATCGCGATTACGAGGACAACTTGGTACTCGCCGCGTGCAAGCGCGCGCAGGTCGATTACTTGGTGACCAACGATCGCAAGCTGCTCGAACATGCCGATCTTGCAGCGAAGACCCCGCGCCAAATGATGCCGATTCTTGCTTTGGCCGAACGCGGCGGCGCGGCTATCGGTTGACGCGAACTGTTTGCGGGCCTCTTGGACGACGATGCGCCAAGGGGCCCGCGTCTGCTATTTACAAAAGCTCGGCCTTAATGACGGGAGCTTCAGCGAGCTTTTCGGCGGCCTTTTCGTCGGAATCGTTTAGTGCTGCCAGACTGCGGTAGACCCACTCGTTGACCCGGGTGTTCTTGACGCCTGCGGTCTGCATAAGGGCGCCTACCTCGCGGATTGCTGCGAGCAGATCGGCCTTGGGACCCGCGAGCTCGACCTCGATGCCGTGGTAGGCGGCCACGCCGCGGTTCTCACTCACGTGGTCGATAAAGCCCTCGACGGTCTCAAGCTGCTGGGCGAGAGCTGCATTATCGTCAGCGTCCAGCGCGACGAGTGCGTTCGATACCGTGAGGGCGGGATGTCCGCAGGGGACAAAGCCTTCGATGACATCCATAGCTTCGGTAATGGTTGAGCCCAGGCCCGCGAGGGCATTGACGAGTTGCTGTTTGGTATCCATAACGGTCCTTTCGACGGGTCAATTTTGCTTGGCGAAAATATACGTGACGCGATCGGTAGCAAAAGTGCGAAGTGCGGCGCACATTGGGGTCTTCACAGCTCGTGCATAGAACAGCTGTCCGCTTTCAGAACGTGGTAAGATAACACTTCACAAGCGGGGCTCGCCCCGTATGTTCCTTGAAAAGTCGACGGGTGTTGGGTGCTCGTGCCCAATGCCATCCAGACTTTCCCGACATTCGGGGGCGACTGGTTTCGACACGATAGCTCTGAGAGAGGAAGCAAGCCGAGGTCTCCTCGCCTCGTTAAACAGGGGTACCGTCAAATTGAATTGACAACAACTCTTCTTTTGAGCCTATGGCTCTCGCTGCTTAGTTTATAGCGGCGCGTCAACCCGGTGATTTCCCCGACACCGGCGCGACGTCATGTTAGGGGAATGCTCCTGCGCACGTAATCGGTATGGTGCAGGCTAAGACCGAACCGGCTAGGACGCCGCGAGCGTGTCGCTGCGCGCAAAGCGTCCGAGACTAAACCAGCGACTGAGCTTGGAGATGCCAATCAGGGGGCTTTCGTGGACCGGAGTTCGATTCTCCGCGCCTCCACCAGAAGTAACAGGCAGGTAGATATTCGTATCTACCTGCCTTTTTATTTCTAGTCCGCACCGCGGAGAATCGAACTCTGTGCAGGGCGCGAGCGTTAAACAAACGCGGAGCGTTTGTAGCGAGCGGGCGAGGACGCCGGCAGGCGGCCGAAGCCGGTGCGTATTTGCGAAGCAAATACGCGGATTCTCCGCGCAAACTATCAGCTCAATTTGGATGCGATGTTTATCGAATCTCAGCCGGCCATGCGCCGCATCAACGGATCCCCCCCGTACCGCGGAGAATCGAACTCTGTGCAGGGCGCGAGCGTAAAGAAAACGCCTCAGTGACGCAGAGTGGGACGCGCTTTCCCAATGGCGGCCCAGGCGGAAAGCCCATCCCGGAATCCGCGCTCAGACTGGGATGTAGTTTCCGGATGATGCCTCAAGCGGAAACTGCGACCCGGAATCGAGCCGTAGAGTGGGATATGCTTTCCCAATGGCAGCTCAAGCGGAAAGCGCGTCCCGGAATCTAAGCTCGAAATGGGATTCATTTTCCTGATGACGGGCTCAGCGGAAAATGCGACCCGGAATTTGCTCTGAGAACGGGACACGCTTTCCCGCCGACCGCTCCGCCCTCCTCAACTCCAAAAACTGCGCGCTCGCCATCCCAAAACTGGGTAGAAGAAGGCCAAAACGCAATCGCAGGAGGTCAATATGACTGCAGAAGATAAGGCAAAGAACGCTGGCAAGGTCGCGCTCGTCCTGGAGGGCGGCAGCTTCCGCGGGCAATTTACCGCGGGCGTGCTCGACGTCCTCATGGAGGCTGGCGTCGAGATTCCGGCTGTCTACGGTGTATCGGCCGGCGCCCTCAACGGCGTGAACTACAAGTCGCACCAGATCGGCCGTGCCAACCGCATCAACCTGGCTTTCTGCAACGACAGCCGCTTCATGGGCGCCGCATCGTTTGCGTCCACGGGCTCCATCGTCGGCTACGACTTTATCTTCAACGATGTCCAGGACCGCCTGGATCCCTTTGACAACGAGACGTTCGACGCGAGCCCCATCGAGATGTACGCCGTCGCGACGGACATGCTCTTTGGAACCGCCACGTACCTGCCGGTCAAAAGCGCCGTACTTGACCTCGATGCCGTGCGCGCCTCGACCTCGTTGCCTCTGGTGACGCCGCCGGTCGAGATCGACGGGCACAAATACGTCGACGGCGGCGTGGCCGATTCGGTCCCTATCGAGCATGTGCTCGAGGAGGCGGGCTT
>CATZTY010000067.1 GCA_958424475.1 uncultured Collinsella sp. | reverse complement strand
AGCTCGTGAATCTGATCGCGCAGCCATTTGGCGTCGGCATTCATGGCCGCGATGATTCCCAACCCACCTGCCTCGGACACGGCCGATGCCAGCGAGGCATCGGCAATCCAGGCCATGCCGCCCTGGAACACGGGCTTTTCGATGCCGATCAGCTCGCAGAGAGGAGTCTTGAGCATCTCTACTTCTCCAATGCCGCCTCGACCGTATCGGCGAACTCGCCGACCGTCTTGGGGTTCTCCTCGGTATCGAGCTGGATGCCAAACTCGTCCTCGACGGCGACAAGGATCTCGACGGTGCCCAGGCTGTCGAGGCCAATCTCCTCGAGCGTGGACTCGGGCTTCATCTCGACGTCGTCAAGGCCAGCGGTCTCGCGGATAACGTCGCAAACGCGCTCGAAGGTCTTCTGATCTGCCATGGTAGTTCTCCTTTGTTTGTGCCCTAGGGGCGTTTTTATTTCCTATGTGCGACTACTTCCAACGAAGCAGATAGCCACCTATATCCAGGCCCGCGCCAAATCCAACAAGGGCGATGGTGTCGTCCTCATTCAGTGCGTCGGTACGTGCCAGCCGGTCAAGCGCAAAGGGAATGCAGGCGCTCGAAATGTTGCCGGTCTCGCGCAGCGTTCGAACCACGCGCTCGTCTGGCACACCGAGGCGCTTGACCGCCTGACTCAAGATTCGTTCGTTAGCCTGATGAAATACAAAATGATCGATGTCTTCGACCGAAATGCCCGCATCGCTCGCAAGCTTATGGACCGTGTCGCAGATGGCGTTGACGCCGAACTTGAACACGCGGCGGCCATTCATGGACAGCACGCTCGCGCTATCTGCGGAGTCCTTAAACGGCGAGGTGCCGATCAGACCGGGAACGCGCAACGTCTCGACGTCGGGCGCCGTCGAAAGCTCAACGGCAAGGGGGCTGTCTCCCCCAGCTTCAATCACTGCGGCGCCTGCCCCATCGCCAAAGAGCACGCACGTGGCGCGGTCGGTCCAGTCGAGCGCGCGCGTCATCTGCTCGGCGGCAACGACAAGCACATGCTTGGCTCGTCCTCGGGCGATATAGCCCTCGGCGACATCGAGCGCAAAAACAAAGCCAGCGCAGGCGGCCGAAACATCAAAGGCGGGACACGTTGAACCCAGACGCTCGGCAACGGCACATGCCTCGGCGGGAACGAGATGATCACCCGTTGTCGTCGAGCAAACGATCAGATCCAGCTGGCTCGCGTCGATTCCGGACACCTGGAGCGCCCGCTCGCTCGCTGCTACGGCAAGGTCGTCGAGCGACTCGGTGGTGCAGACGTGGCGGCTCTTGATACCTGTACGCGTAAAAATCCACTCATCCGAGGTATCGAGAAACTCGGACAGCTCGTCATTGGAAACACTGCGCTTAGGAAGCGCCGAGCCTGTTCCAAGAATCGTGAAACCCATCACTAACCTCCTTTGAGTTGTTGACGTGTTTACATCGACCAAGAGAGGATAACGCATTTCAATCGTTGTTGACGTGTTAACATTAAATTGTTCAAATGCGACAAAGGCTTCACATTGTGTCTATCTCTCGACACCATTACGCGATTGCCTTATTACCTTAGGAGGTAGCAGCTGTTATGGATTCTCGTTTAACGGTGGTCGACGTAACCGGATCGACCAACGATGACCTGCTCGAAGCAGGAAAACAGGGAGCGCCGCACGGCATAGGACTTGCCGCCCGGGCTCAGACAGCAGGACGCGGCCGGCGCGGCCACAAGTGGGATTCAACCGCCGGCAACCTATTGCTTTCGATTGTTCTGCGTCCATGCGTTAATCCTGAAAAGTACTCTGGTCTTGCCGCCGTCAGCGGCCTTGCAGTGCTCGAAGCGCTCGAAAAGCAGGGCCTTGCAAGCGAAATAGCCCTCAAGTGGCCCAATGACCTGGTCGCGCGAGGACGCAAGCTCGGCGGCATTCTGGTCGAGGCCGCACGCGATAACGAAGGCAAACCTTTCGCCGTCTGCGGCATTGGCGTCAATGTGAACTATGTGCCCTCGGAGGTTCCCGATGGCGGGCTGCTGGCAATCGGTCTCTCGGATCTCAACGAGAACGTTCCCGCCGTCGATGTGCTACTCAAGGAGATCCATCACACCGTCGTAAACGCTGTGGACGCGTGGGCAGAGCGCCTCAATGCCATGGAAGAAAACGCCGGGCCGCTCGCGCCCGTCCACGGCGAATATGTCGCTCACCTCCATTGGATTGGGGAGCACGTTATCGCCCGCTCCCCTGCCGGTGACGAGCTGGCACGCGGCATCTTTAAAACCGTCGATGCCTTTGGTCGTGCGTGTATCGAAACGGAGGGCGGCGTGCGATCCTTCCATTTTGAGGAGGCATCGCTGCGCCCCTTGAACGAATAGGACGCCGCAGCCACCTACTCGGCAGCATTACCCGGCAGCCCAAACCACCATTCAAAACAAAAGATCCCCGCTACCAAAATGGCAGCGGGGCACTTTAAGCTATGAGCGATATCGCTTAGAGCTTGATGTCGATGTCGACGCCAGCGGGGAGGTCGAGACGCATGAGCGAATCAACTGTGCCCGAGGTGGGGTCGAGGATGTCGATGAGGCGCTTGTGGGTGCGCATCTCGAACTGCTCACGGGAGTCCTTGTTCACGTGCGGCGAGCGGATAACCGTGTACAGGTTGCGCTCGGTGGGCAGGGGGACAGGACCGGAAACGCGAGCGCCGGTCTTCTGAGCGGTCTCGACGATGAGCTTCGCGGACTGATCGACGACCTCGTGATCATAGCCCTTGAGGCGAATGCGGATCTTCTGGGTAGCCAACTTAAACCTCCAAAGAGTGCGAGAAGTTTTCTCGCAGGATTACGTAACAGGGAGCTCGAACTTAGGCGTTCTTGCTCATGACCTCGTCCACGATGGACTTGGGCGCAGGCTCATAAGAGTCGAACTGCATCGTGTAGGATGCACGGCCCTGGGTCTGGGAGCGAAGGTCGGTAGCGTAACCGAACATCTCGCCCAGCGGCACCTTGGCACGGATGAGCTTGCTGTTCTTGCGATCCTCCATGCCCTCGATCTTGCCGCGGCGACCGGAGAGGTTGCCCATAACGTCGCCCATGTACTGCTCGGGGGTCTCGACCTCGACAGCCATGATCGGCTCGAGCAGCTGCGGATCGGACTTCTTGAGGGCGTCCTTGATAGCCATGGAACCGGCGATCTTGAAGGCGGCCTCGGAGGAGTCGACCTCGTGGTAAGAACCGTCGAACAGGGTGACCTTAACGTCGAGGACCGGGAAGCCGGCGATAACACCGGTGTTCAGGGCCTCCTGGATGCCCTTATCGATGGACGGGATGTACTCCTTGGGCACGACGCCGCCGACGATAGCGTTGACGAACTCGTAGCCGAAGCCCTCCTCCATCTTCTCGAGCTTGATGACGGCGTGGCCGTACTGACCGCGACCGCCGGACTGACGGACGAACTTGCCCTCAGCCTTCTCGACGTCGTGACCAGCGGTCTCGCGGTAGGCAACCTGGGGCTTACCAACGTTAGCGTCAACCTTGAACTCGCGGAGCAGACGGTCGACGATGATCTCGAGGTGCAGCTCGCCCATGCCGGCGATGATGGTCTGGCCGGTCTCGTGGTTGGTGGACACCTGGAAGGTCGGGTCCTCCTCGGCGAGCTTGGTCAGAGCCAGGGACATCTTGTCCTGCTCGGCCTTGGTCTTGGGCTCGATGGCAACGTCGATAACGGGCTTGGCGAACTCGATCTTCTCGAGGACAATCTCCTTGCCCTCGGCGCACAGGGTGTCACCGGTGGTGGAGTTCTTGAAGCCGACGCAAGCGACGATGTCGCCGGCGGCAGCGTCGTCACGGTCGATACGCTCGGCGGCGTTCATCTCGAGGATGCGGCCGAGGCGCTCGCGCTGACCGTTGGAAGCGTTGACCACGTAGGAGCCGGACTCAGCGCGGCCGGAGTAAACGCGGACATAGGTGAGCTTACCGACGAACGGGTCGGTCATGATCTTGAAGACCAGGCCGGAGAAGGGCTCGTCGAAGGAAGGATGACGCTGGATCTCCTCGCCGGTGTCCGGATCGGTACCGGTGACGGCCTCGACGTCGAGCGGGCTGGGCAGGTAGTCGACGACAGCGTCGAGCAGCTCCTGAACGCCCTTGTTCTTGTAGGCGGAGCCCACGAAGACGAGGTTGAGCTCGTTGGCCAGAACGCCCTTACGCAGAGCAGCCTTGAGCTCCTCGACGGTGAAGTCCTCCTCCATGAGGATCTTCTCCATGAGCTCGTCGTCAAAGCTGGCAGCAGCGTCGAGGAGCTCCTCGCGCTTGGTGGCAGCGATGTCGGCAAACTCAGCCGGGATCTCGTCCATCGGCTCGGGGTAGGTCATACCCTTCTCGTCGGCCTTGAAGTCCCATGCAGTCATGGTGACCAGGTCGATGACGCCCCAGAAGTTGTCCTCGGCGCCCATCGGGACCTGAGCGGCCACGGCGTTAGCGTCGAGACGATCCTTCATGGTCTCGATAGCGTTGAAGAAGTCAGCGCCCACGCGGTCATACTTATTGATGAAGGCGATGCGGGGGACGTTGAAGGTGGAAGCCTGACGCCAAACGGTCTCAGACTGGGGCTGAACGCCGGCAACGGCGTCGAAGACGGCGACAGCACCATCGAGGACGCGCAGGCAGCGCTCGACCTCGGCGGTGAAGTCAACGTGGCCCGGGGTGTCGATGATCTGGATGCGGTAGTCGGTACCGTCCTTCTTCCAGAAGCACGTGGTAGCAGCGGAGGTAATGGTTACGCCGCGCTCCTGCTCCTGAACCATCCAGTCCATGGTGGCAGCGCCCTCATGGACCTCACCGATCTTGTGGGTCTTACCGGTGTAGTAAAGAATACGCTCGGTCGTGGTGGTCTTACCGGCATCGATGTGGGCCATGATGCCGATGTTACGGGTATCGGAAAGCTTGTACTTAGGCTTAGCCATGTTAGTTCCTTACCTTAACTTACCAACGATAGTGAGAGAACGCGCGGTTGGCCTCGGCCATCTTGAAGACGTCCTCACGCTTCTTGACGGAAGCGCCCAGGCCGTTGGAAGCGTCGAGGATCTCGTTGGCGAGACGCTCGGCCATGGTCTTCTCCTTGCGAGCGCGGGAGAAGTTGACGATCCAGCGGATACCCAGAGCGGTGGAACGACGGGAGTTGACCTCCATCGGGACCTGATAGGTAGCGCCACCGACACGCTTGGGCTTAACCTCGAGCGTGGGCTTGACGTTGTCCATAGCCTTCTTGAAGGTAGCGAGAGCGTCGCCACCCTCGGACTTCTCGGCAACGATCTCGAAAGCGGTGTAAACGATGCGCTCAGCGGTGGCCTTCTTACCGTCAAGAAGGACCTTGTTGATGAGCTGAGTCACCAGGCGGTTGTTGTAAACGGCGTCAGGCTGAACCTCACGACGATTAGCTGCTGCACGACGCGGCATGTGAAATCTCCTTAAGTGTCTACCGTGCGGCGCTTAGGCGGCACACGGCGAAAGTATCAAAACGTTATCTGGCTTATTTGGCCTTGGGGCGCTTAGCACCGTACTTGGAACGGGCCTGCATACGGTTCTGGACCGGAGCAGCGTCGTAGGCGCCACGGATGACGTGATAACGGACACCAGGGAGGTCACGGACACGACCGCCGCGGACGAGCACGATGGAGTGCTCCTGCAGGTTGTGGCCCTCACCCGGGATGTAAGCAGTAACTTCGATGCCGTTGACAAGGCGAACACGGGCAACCTTACGAAGAGCCGAGTTCGGCTTCTTGGGGCTCGTGGTGAAGACGCGGGTGCACACGCCGCGCTTCTGGGAGTTGTGCTGCAGAGCAGCGTTCTTGGACTTCTTGGGCACGGAACGACGGCCCTGGCGAACCAGCTGGTTAATAGTAGGCAAAGCGTACTCCTTCTCGAATGATTCCAGCTTTCTGTAAAGTGCAACGGCTTGAATCGAGGGGTCAGCATCCCCCTACGAAACACGCAGTTCGATAGGATACGTGCCGTTAGCTGTGCCGTCAACAGACCACGCCGCCGGGCGTATCCCAAAATGAGCACATTTCCGCAAAGCCTACACAGACGATATGAGCAGGACATAAAAACATTGAGAGCCCCTGCTGCATGAAAG
>CATZTY010000066.1 GCA_958424475.1 uncultured Collinsella sp. | reverse complement strand
ACGAGGATAAGCTCGTGGCCGAGCTCAAGGAGCGCCTTGAGGGCTTGCGTGAGGTGTGCGTCGCCATGGCACGCGACTACTACACGGGTATCAAGCCGGCCTACCCGTATCCCGGTGAGGACGAGTGCGAGAAGATGCGCTCGGAGGTGGTCGACGTTCTTAAGGACCAGAGCGATTCCGAGGCGTTCTTGACCACGTTCACCAAGCACGAGGACCGCCTGTTCGATGCCAAGGAAGACTTTGACAAGGTGGTTGAGTTCTTCGAGTCCAACCAACGAACAGCGTTTGACCACGCCAAGGATTTCTTGAGTCGCACCGAGGGCATCGAGTATGCCTCCGATGACATTCCCAACGCTGTGGAGAACGTGGCAAAGGTACGCGAGATCCTCAAAGACCCAAAGCCCTACGGCCGCATTAAAGACCTTCAGCCGTTGATGGCACCCGTCGAGGAAGACATCAAAAAGCACCTGGGCATTCGCCGCAACGAGTTCTTGTGTCGTATCGAAAACGACCTGCAGGATTTGCGGAAGCAGGCCGAGAGCCAAGATGGTTTTGTCAAGCAGGCCAAGGATGCCATCGCGGACGCCAACACCAGGTATGAGTCGTTCAAGAACCGCGCCCATGGCGTCCAGAGCCTCAACGAGCTTAACGCCCTCGCGGCAAACTGGGAAAACTGGATCGTTGCTGCAACCAACAAGATATACGACGCCGTGGATGAGGCCCGCATGCGAATGGACAACGAGCGCCGCACCACCGAGGTCACGAGTACGGGTGAGGTGGTCAAGAAGATCTCCAACAAGGGCGCCGCATCGTCTGCGCCCGTGCCCGCGTCTAAGCCCCAGCGCAAGATCAAGACCGTGCGCCGCGCCGAATTGGCCAAGCCGAGTCGCCTCTTGTCCGCAGAGGACGTGGAGCGCTACGTGGACGACCTGCGCTCTCGCCTTATGCAGGAGCTCGCTGCAAACGACGAGATTCGTATCAACTAACTCGCGGGGCCACCGGTGCCAAAGCGAGCACCGGTGGTTTATGGCGTTTAGAAAGGCTCATCAACCATGAACGATTCTGCTCTTAAGAGCTTCTGCACCTGGGCCCGTACAGAGCTCATCAAAGGCGTGGAGGCACAGATGGTGCGCTACGGCATCACCGAACCTGCACCTTCGCCCGTTGGGTCCGAGACCGTCAACGGCCTGCCCCTAAGTCCTGCTGAGGTTGAGCAGCGTGACGAGCTGCTGCGCATACAGACAGAGGTGGGTCACGAGGCGCTGCGCGACCGAGCGGCCTACACCTGGTTCAACCGCATCGTGGCCATTCGCTTTATGGATGCACGCGGATGGCTCCCCAGCCGTATGCGCATGCTGAGCCGTGCGGACGGCAGCCATGGCAGCGAGGCCGTGGAGAACGCACTGGACGTGGAGATAGCGACGGCCGATACCGATCGCATAGCCGAGCTCAAGATGGCGGGCTTGGATGAACCGCTGTGGCGCTACCTGTTTATGGCTCAGTGCGAGGAGCTTGCCGATTGCCTGCCGGGCGTCTTTGAACGCGTGGGCGGTGCCATGGAGCTGCTGTTGCCCCAGGGCCTCATGATGTCCGACGGCGTGGTGGGCAAACTCAACACCATTCTCGCTGACGAGGGCTGGCGCAAGGGCGTGACCGTTCTGGGCTGGATGTATCAGTACTACAACGCTGACGTCAAAGACGAGTTCTTCAAGGCAAAACGCAAGGCAGCGGCGGCGGACATCGCGCCCGCCACGCAGCTCTTCACCCCCGAGTGGATCGTGCGCTATATGGTCCAGAACTCGCTCGGCCGTCTGTGGATGCTCAACAACCCGGGGAGTTCGCTGCGCGAGCGCATGGAGTATTACATCGAGCCTGATACTGAGCACGAGGACTTCATCCGCATTTCGAGCCCCGAGGAGATAACCCTCTGCGACCCCGCATGTGGCTCGGGCCATATCCTGGTCTATGCGTTTGAGCTGCTCTTTGCCGTGTACGAGGAGCGCGGCTACCGCGAGCGCGAGATCCCGGAGCTCATCCTGACCAAAAACCTCGCTGGCATGGAGATCGACCCCCGTGCGGCTCAGATCGCGGAGCTGGCGCTTGCCATGTGCGCCCGCGAGCACGATCGTCGCTTCTTTAGGCGTGGCGTTCGCGCCGACGTTGCCGTGCTCTCGAGCATCCCGCTAGGGGAGGACGAGCTGCCGGGTAACAAGAAGCTCGCCGAGGAGCTGAGTCATTTGGGCGAGATCGGTTCGCTGCTCAATCCCTCAGAGGACGAGATCGACGAGCTCAAGGCTACCGCCGCGAGTTGTTCCGATGACCTTTTTGCCGCTACGGCCAAAACTAAGCTCGAAAGCGCTGCCGCCATCTGCGAGAAGCTGTCCCGTCGTTTTGCCTGCACCGTTGCGAATCCTCCGTATATGGGCAGCAGCAGCTTTAATCCATTCATGAGCAAGTGGATCAAGAAGAACTACCCCGACGTGAAGAGCGACCTCTGCACGTGCTTTATCGAGCGCGGTTTTAACCTTGTCGAGGATAAGGGCTACGCTGCAATGGTTACCATGCAGAGTTGGATGTTCCTGGGCAGCTTTGAGAAGATGCGCTCTTCGATCATCGAGGGCAAAACGATTGTCTCGATGGCTCATCTCGGCCCCCGCGCATTTGACGCCATCGGCGGCGAGGTCGTCAACGTAACCGCCGATGTCATCTACAACGGTCGCGCGGCATACGAGGGCGCTTACGTGCGCCTCGTCGACATCAACGGCAGCGAGGCGAAGCGCCTTAAGCTGCTTGCGGCGATCCAGAACCCCGACTGCGGCTGGTTCTACCGTCGCGGCGCCGACACCTTTAAACAGATCCCAGGCATTCCCATAGCCTACTGGGCCAGTGACGATCTTCTGGATGCGTTTGGAAGCGCAAAACAGCTCAGTGAGTATGGCAAGCCGCGCCAAGGGCTTGCTACTGGCGAGAACGCTCGTTTCGTTCGCGAGTGGTGGGAAGTCGATGATTGCAAGAGCGTCTATTCCTGTGGATCTATTCAAGAGTCGATTGAAAGCGCTTGCAAGTGGTTCCCCTACAACAAGGGCGGCGATTTCCGCAAATGGTACGGAAATAATAGCTCAGTTGTTAACTGGGAGAATGACGGACAGGAGATCCGTAATTACAAAGACCAGAATGGTAGATTGCTTTCCAGGCCACAGAATACAAACTGCTTCTTTAGCCCATCGATTACCTGGTCGAAGATTTCAAGCGGGTCCATTGCGTTTCGTTTTAAGCCTGCTGGGCATATCTTTGATGTGGCGGGCACGAGCGTTTTTAGCGACGAGGAGTCACTCAAGTATCTCCAGGGAGCTTGTAACAGCTCTGTGATCATGCGTGTCGCAAGCATGCTCTCGCCGACGCTTAATTTCGAGGTAGGCCAAATCGCAACCTACCCGATCATTCAGAACGAGGAACAGGAGCCGTTGGTCAACGACATGGTCGACTCGTGCCGCGAACTATCAAAAACCGATTGGGATTCGTTTGAAACCTCCTGGGATTTCAAACGCAACCCCTTGGTTTAGGTGAGATTCATGTTTGAAACAGTATCAGCAAATAAGGTTGTGTTTGTTGAATCTAATCCTGCATGGGTTAAATGTGGTTTATCTCAAAAGTCACTGGGCCCTGTGCTTTCCCCGCTTCTTAGGTTCTTTGTTGTCGAAACTCCAGCTCCGGGGCTGTCTAGCAGAAGCATTCCGGTATCTGAATACGGGTGGGATACTCCCTGGAGAAAACCCCAATATTTGAATAAAAAACTTAAGGCAGCAAGCTCAAATAAGTCTTTATATTGGTCTGCCGCGGCTGTTGGTGATATGGAACAGGCTTTGCGTAATGCTGATTTGTTTGATTGCGCTGGCATCGAGTCAAAGCCCTTCGAGTCTGCTGTCTTTTATGATGCCAAAAGCAATCAAACGATCAGTTTGTTTTATCACTTACGAAATGGATTTGCTCACGGCAGATTCTGTGCATTTAAGTCAAAGGGCGATATATGGTTCGCTATCGAGGATGTTGCGGGAAAACGAAAGGATGACCCGGCAGGTGACATCAAAAGACTCACTGCAAGAATTCTAATCAAGAATTCGACTCTATGTAAATGGATGAAGCTGATAAAGGCTGGGCCTGATATTCGTTAATGGGTTTCAGCTCGTGTCCGGGTATTTAGTTGGCTTTAACTAGTGAGCTGAGAAATGATATCAAGTTGTCTTTCCTTTACGCTTGATGCAGTTCGCAGGGTTTGGTTTGCGACTTCATGAGTCACTAGTGCGTTTTTGCAAATGCCCGATGCGGTGAATAGCTTTTCCAGAAGTCGATCGGTAAGGTCGGGGTATTTTTGGAGATTTCGGTCCCCTAGTTTAAGCCTCTTGACAACTCATCAACAATGAAAGGATGGCCTCATGGCCACTTTACTTCAAGAAAAATACGAGGCCCGCAAGGCCGAGGTCAATGCTCGCTTCGAGCAGCTTCGCAGTAACGAGGAAGAGCTCAACCGAATCTTTGCCAAGATCTACAATATGGAGGGTGAGGTGCCCATCGAGGTCGAGGATAAGTACGTTTCGGTGGCGCGCATTTTCAATACCGCCGACGAGATTCCCGAGAGCTATAAGGGCAACAAATACGTGCGCACCAAGCGAGACGAGATCACCTCGCTCATAAGCTATGCCGTGGGCTGCATGTTTGGCCGCTATTCGTTGGATGTGGACGGGCTGGTCCTGGCCGATCAGGGCGCCACAGTCGATGACTATCTGGTCAAGATGCCCAACTCTGATCATGTGACCTTTATGCCCGATAGCGATAACGTGCTGCCCATTACCGATGACGAGTACTTTGACGACGACATCGTGCGCTACTTTATCGACTTTGTGCGCACCGTGTATGGCGAGGGGACGCTTGAGCAGAACCTGGCCTTTATTGCCGAGGCACTCGGCGGCAAGGGTACCTCGCGCGAGGTAATCCGCACCTACTTTTTGAAGGACTTCTTTAAGGACCACTGCCAGACCTATAAGAAGCGCCCCATCTACTGGCTGTTCGACAGCGGCAAGAAGAACGGCTTCAAGTGCCTTGTTTACATGCATCGCTACCAGCCTGACCTGTTGGCTCGCATCCGCACCGACTATGTGCATGAGCAGCAGGAGCGCTACCGTGCCCAGATCGGGTATGCCAACGATGCCCTTGTCAGTGCCGAGCGCGGCGAGCGCGTGCGCTTGGATAAGCGCATCAAAAAGCTCAACGACCAGCTCAAAGAGACCGTTGCCTACGAGGAGAAACTGCACCACTTGGCAGACCAGATGATTAAGATCGACCTGGATGACGGCGTCAAGGTCAACTACGCCAAGTTTCAGGATGTGCTGGCGAAGATTAAGTAACTGCAGATACGGTAAGGATATTCATGCCCAAGATCGATGTAGAAGAACAGCTCAAGCTGCGATTTTTGCAGCCGTTGTCCTCATGCGCGCCGCGCCGTGTGGTGGTTTGGCACGATGCAGACGGCGAGTTTGCTCCTGAGTTTGAGCGATTGGCTGCCGAGGGTTTCGACGGCGTGGGGGCCGATGCCGGCGTAATGCCTGCTCACGGTGACCTTGAGCGCCCGGTGCGCTTTGTTGAGGCCTGCGAGGGCCGTATGTTTGCCGTCAAGAAGCTCATCAACCGCGATGACCTTGCGAGCGATATCTTGCTGTATCGCCGTTGCCCGCGCGGCAGGCTTGAGGGTGATTGGCTTGCCGATGTTGAGCTGTATGCCGATCAGTTCCAGGCTGACTATCTTTCGCTTTTGGCCGATCAGCTGGGCATCGAGAATATCGACGCCGTGCGCGAGAGCCTGCGCGAGCACAAGACGTTTTTTGATGCCAAGACCCGCTGCGCTAAGTTTGCCGCGTGTGTTCCGCATGCCTCGGGCGCATCCGATATCGAACTCGGCATCCTTACGGTGATTTTTGGCGGTAAAGAGCTTGGTGACGCGCGCCCCGCGTTTGTGCTGCGTGGCTGTATGACCATGCTGCTGCACGAGGGTCCCGAGGCGCTGGCCGAGTTGATGGACAAGTACTGCGTGCGCGATGTGCTCTCTGCCTTTATGCTTCGCTGCTATGGGTTTGAGGGACCGCTGTATGAGCGCGACTCATTGCTTATGCTTTCAT
>CATZTY010000065.1 GCA_958424475.1 uncultured Collinsella sp. | reverse complement strand
AGTACAAACGCGGCGTGGGCTACAAACTTCTTACCCGCCCGCTCACCGATGAAGAGATCATCCGGCTCCACGGTATGGTCATGCGCAACCGCTCCACGCCTATCGCTATCCGCAAGAGCATGGCGCAGCACTTAGTTGCCATGGCGAGCGCCGACGTTCGCGGCTACCTCGATACACCCGAACCCGCTCCAAGCGCAGGCAGCAAGGCTACCAAGGCAACACGCACGCCCATCAAGCGCATCGACACGTGCGAGCTCGTCGAGCAGGCCATCGACCACGGAACCGCGGTGAGTTTTGATATTTCGAGCGTCACGACGCGTGGCGAAACCGAAGCAGCACGGATGACACTCCGTCCCTTTGCCATCAAGCAACGAGACGGCATCTCGTATTTGCTGGGAACGGTCTATGACGCCCGAGGCGCCGATGACACGTTGCGTACTGTAGAGATTGGCCGAATGAGAAACGTCACCACACGTCTCCTCGACGGCAAGAAGCTCTTCGCCGCCCTAGACGAGGACGACGCCTCCTCCGCCGCATAAGACCCTCCGCCGCCCATTCGACTACCCGTACCGCCCATCCGATTCTGTATTAAAAAACCCGCCAGGCTGTTGTAAAAATGGACATCAGCGCTACTATAGTTCCACTTGCACTTTGTCCAAGTGCAGTGTTTCCAGCCATTTTTATACTGGGGGGTAATGATATGAAGGACATCACCATCAGCCGCAGGAGCCTTCTGGTCTCCGCCGGCCTGCTCGCGCTCGCCCCGCTCGCCGGATGCGGCGGCAACTCTGGTTCCGGCTCCGCTGCCGCCGGTTCCGACTACACCATCGGCGTTCTGCAGCTCACCGAGCACTCCGCACTCGATGCCGCCAACGACGGCTTTGTCAAGGCCATCAAGGAGAGCGGCCTTAAGGTCAAGATCGACCAGAAGAACGCCCAGAACGACCAGTCCACGTGTAAGTCCATCGCCGACAAGTTCGTGGGCGATGGCGTCGACCTGATCTACGCCATCGCCACGCCCGCCGCACAGGCTGCTGCCGGTGCCACGGCCGATATCCCCATCGTGGGTTGCGCCATCACCGACTACGCCGCCTCCGGCCTGGTCCAGGACAACGACAAGCCCGGCACCAACGTCACGGGCGCCTCCGACCTTACCCCGGTCGCCGAGCAACTCGAGATGATGCAGAAGGTCCTGCCCGACGTTAAAAAGGTCGGCCTGCTCTACTGCACCGCCGAGTCCAACTCCGACGTCCAAATCAAGGCCGCCAAGAAGGAGCTCGACAAGCTGGGCCTCGAGTACACTGACTTCACCGTCTCGAGCTCCAACGAGATTCAGTCCGTCGTCGAGTCTGCCGTGGGCAAGGTCGACGCGCTGTACTCCCCCACCGACAACACCATCGCCGCGGGTGCCTCGCAGGTCGGCCAGATCTGCAAGGAAAACAAGCTTCCCTTCGTGACTGGCGAGGAGGGTATGTGCATGGCCGGCGGCCTGTTCACCCTCTCCATCAACTATGAGGACCTGGGCTACGCCGCGGGCGAGATGGCCGTTAAGATCCTGAAGGGCGAGGCCAAGCCCGAGGATATGCCGATCAAGCACCTCTCGAGCAAGGACCTGGTCGTCGTCAAGAACGACGAAATGGCCGAGGCCCTGGGCATCGACCTTTCCGCTCTGGACGCGTAATGCCATACGCGGCATGCGTCTAGAGCCCGTGCTCGCGCTTTAGCCGCGTTATTCAATATCTGAGCCACAGGGGCGGGCGCTGTAGACCGGCGTTCGCCCTGCTTGTTTCGGATGAGTCAAAACATCCGGCCGCAGCTCTTTTATGCATTGTTACCGCTATCATGGTGAACCACGTGTCCACCCTATCCTAGGAGGTATGAAGCATGCTCATTGCATTGCAGGGCGCCGTTTCGCAGGGCGTCCTCTGGGGCATTATGGTGCTTGGCGTGTTTATCACGTTCCGCCTGCTCGACATTCCCGATATGACCTGCGACGGCAGCTTTGCCCTCGGCGGCTGCGTCTGCGCTGTGCTCATCGTCAATAACAACGTCGACCCGCTGCTCGCCGTGCTGGCCGGTATGTGCGCCGGCGCCATCGCGGGTGCCGTCACGGGCATTTTGACCACCGTCTTTGAGATTCCCGCGATCCTCGCCGGAATCCTCACCCAGATCAGTCTGTGGTCAATCAACCTGCGCATCATGGGCAAGTCCAATACGCCCATTCTTGCCAAGGGCACCGTGTTCTCGGCCGTCAGCAATATGACCGGTCTGCCGCAGTCCACCGTTGCCATTATCTTGGGCATCCTGCTCGCCGTGGCTATCGTTGCCATCCTGTATTGGTTCTTTGGCACCGAAATCGGCTCGGCGCTGCGCGCCACCGGCAACAACGAGTACATGATCCGCGCTCTGGGCGTCAACACCAACTCCACCAAGATGATCGCCCTCGTGCTCTCCAACGCCCTCATCGGCCTCTCTGGCGCGCTTATCTGCCAGAGCCAAAAGTATGCCGACATTGGCATGGGTACCGGCGCTATCGTTATCGGTCTTGCCGCCATCGTCATCGGTGAGGTGCTCGGCCGTCTGCTGCCCGGCGGCCTCACGCAGTTTAGCGTCCGTCTTGCCTCCGCCGTCTTTGGCTCCGTGGTGTACTTCCTTATCCGCGCCATCGTGCTGCAGTTGGGCATGGACGCCAACGACATGAAGCTGCTCTCCGCCGTGATCGTCGCCGTGGCCCTGTGCGTGCCCGTGGTTTGGGAGCGCTATAAGCTCCGCAGCTCCTACACGAAGGGGGATGAGGCAGATGCTTAAGCTCTCGCACGTCAAGAAGACCTTTAACAAGGGCACCGTCACCGAGAAGCGCGCGCTCACCGGCGTCGACCTCACCCTAAATGACGGCGACTTTGTAACCGTGATCGGCGGCAACGGCGCCGGCAAGTCCACGCTGCTCAACATGATCGCCGGCGTGTACCCGCTCGATTCGGGCGTTATTGAGCTCGACGGCACCGACATCTCGCGCCTGAGCGAGTCGCAGCGCGCCAAGTACCTGGGCCGCGTGTTTCAGGACCCCATGCGCGGTACCGCTGCCGACATGCAGATCGCCGAGAACCTAGCCCTCGCCAAGCGCCGCGGCCAGCGCCGCGGTCTTTCGTGGGGCGTCACCAAGGCCGAGAAGGACGAATACGTTGAGCTGCTCAAGCGTCTGGACCTTGGTCTGGACACGCGCCTCAACGCCAAGGTCGGCCTGCTCTCGGGCGGTCAGCGCCAGGCGCTCACCCTGCTGATGGCCACGCTCACCAAGCCGCGCCTGCTGCTGCTCGACGAGCACACCGCGGCGCTCGACCCCAAGACGGCATCGAAGGTGCTCAACCTGACCGAGGAGATCGTAGACGAGAACCACCTGACCACGCTCATGGTCACGCATAACATGAACGACGCCATCCGCCTGGGCAACCGTCTGATCATGATGCACGAGGGCCACGTGATCTACGACGTGGCCGGCGATGAGAAGAAATCGCTCACCGTGGCCGACCTGCTGCAGAAGTTCGAGGAGGTCTCGGGCGGCGAGCTCGCCAACGACCGCATGCTGCTGAGCTAAAACCTGCCAATAAGGGACAGGTTAATTTTGGCAGGTTTTATCTGCGCAAACGTCAAAACCGCCGCAAAGGGACAGGCGCCCTTGCGGCGGTTTTCGCATATTATGTCGATAATCCAGCGTCAGCAGGGACCACTGGTTAAGAACTAAGGAAACTGCCATGAGAAGACTCCTTCCCCGTCTTGCCTTGACCGCCGCTCTCCTTGCCGGCGTGCTCGCCGGCGCCCCAGTCTACGCCACCGCGGCCACCCCATCTCAAGTTATCGGCGCGTCCGATGTGATCGGACGGGCTTTTTGGTGGGTATCATGGTTAAACGGTCATTAGGAGGTTTTCCCTACATGGAATTGTTTGAGCCGATTCTTCATTTCTTTGAACAGCGATGGGTCCACAACATCATCTGGGCCGGCATCTTGGTAATAGGCACGGCAATCGCCACCAAAGTCGTTTCCAAGACGCTGCGTCACCTGCTCAACCGCGACGACAACCCACTTCCGGCATCGAGTATCTTCATCAACATCGCGCGCGCCGTCATCTGGATGATTGGCGGCAGCTTTATCCTCGACAACTGCTTTGGCATTAACGCAAACGCGCTCGTCGCCGCTCTTGGCGTCGGCGGCATCGCCATCTCGTTGGGCTTTCAGGACACGCTCTCAAACCTCATCGGCGGCATGCAGGTGACCTTTATGGGCATCATCAAGCCCGGCGACAATATCGAGGTCGGCGGCGTGTCGGGCGTGGTCCAGGACATCACCTGGCGCCACACGACCATCGAGGACGCCTGCGGGCAGACTATCATCGTCCCCAACTCAAATATCTCCAAGAACACGCTCGTGCATCTCATGCCCTTTGGGCGTGTGGCTGTGCCCGTTGCCGTAAAGGACACGTCCAAGTGGACCTCGCTCGACGCACTGGCAGACGAGCTGACCAGCGCCACCAAGGCCGCCGTGCTTCCCATCTCGGGCTTTGACAAGGAGCCCTACGTGCTCTTTAGCGAGATCGGCGACTTTGGCATTAAGGGCAAGATCATCTTTATCGTCAGCGACGACAGCACCACTTTCACGGCGGCCGACGCCTGCATCCGCGCCATCGCCCCTATCATCGCCTAAACCGCCACAAAGGGGACAGGCACCTTTGTGGTGGTTTTCATTCGTGGTACCATGGTTCATATAGTTGTTTAAACGACTAAGGGAGTAGACACCATGGAAGAGGCCTATCGTCAAGCACGCAAGCGCGGCGAGCAAGGACGTCGACGCGCCATTAGTCAAAGCGAGCATCCGTACCTTACGGACCTCGATAGCTTGGTTGCCCAGCTCCCCTTGGGCCAGCGAGAGAACGTCGGCCTGAGGGACATTCCACTCGAAATGGTCGTCGGTACGGTCACCAAGGGCCGTCAGTCCGCCTTTTCATGCAACTTTATGCCCCTGCTGCCGTTTAGCACCGAGTTCGCCCGCAAGTGGTCCAACCTCTACGACATCCAGGTGACCGAGGGCTATCGCGACCCCATCATCGTCACCGAGTTCATGCATCGGTTTTACGTCCAAGAGGGCAACAAGCGCGTCAGCGTCCTCAAATTCCTGGACTCCCCGACGGTTTCAGCCAAGGTCACCCGTCTCTACCCCGGCACGTGGGATTCCGTCGAAAGCCGCCTGTACGGTGAGTTCTGTGCGTTTTGGCGCGTCTGCCCCCTATACGAGATCGACTTCTCGCGTGAGGGAAGCTACGAGACGCTCGCCAAGATGCTCGGTCAGAACCTTATCGAAAAATGGCCGCAGAAAAAGGTCGACTACCTGCGCCACACCTTCCTGCTCTTTAAGCGCGCCTACCTTCGCGCAGGCGGCGACCACCTGGACATTACGCCTGCCGACGCCATGCTCGTGTACCTCAATGTGTACAACCAGGACCGCCTGCTGGATACGCCGACGGATATCGTCGTAAACCGCCTGTGCAAGATTTGGCGCGAGCTGGTCATTGCCGGCAAAAATGACGAAGACAAGGTCGATCTTGTCGAGGCGCCGAGCGTCGATGAGGAGGAGTCGCCCGCCAAGTCCACCTCCGGCGTGCTCAACTTCTTTATGGGCAAGACTGTCTATTCGGCGGCCAACCCGCTGCGCATCGCCTTTATCCATGAGTTCCCCTGTGCGACGTCGAGCTGGGACAGCCTGCACGACCAAGGGCGTCAGTATCTCGATGAGCACTTTGGCGGTATCGTGCGCACCGAGGCGTTCGAGGACTGTCACGATCCGGACGTGTTCTACGCCGCCGTGGAAACGGCTGTCAAACACGGAGACAACGTCATCTTCTCGACCTCGCACCGCCTGATGGAATACACGCTCAGAGCTGCCGTTGAGTATCCCCAGGTTCGGTTCCTTAACTGCTCTATCGGCCTTCCCCACCAAAGCGTCCGTTCGTACTTTGGCAAGATGTACGAGGCCAAGTTCCTCCTGGGCGCCCTTGCCGCCAGCATGGCGGACAACCATCGCATCGGCTACCACGCGTCGGTCTTCGCATCCGGCGCGCTCAGCGAGATCAATGCCTTTGCCATCGGTGCCTCGCTGCTCGACCCCCGCGCGCAAATTATCCTCACCTGGGGCGATGTGC
>CATZTY010000064.1 GCA_958424475.1 uncultured Collinsella sp. | reverse complement strand
GTTCGTCGCGCCATGGAGTCGGGCGGTAATGCGTGGCTCAAAGGCGAAGAGGCCCCGTGCCGTCCTGTTGTCGATGATGCCCCGGTATACAAGGCGAATATCTGGAGCGCCCGCTCGCGCGAAGAGCTTGCTGAGCTGCGCGAGCGCATTGCTGCCGAGGTGCCGGAGCTCTCGCTTGTATTTCCCAACAACCGCGTGCGCCTATTCGATATTCTCCCGGCCGGTTGGGACAAGGGCTGCGCTGCGCTGGAGCTGGCGCGCGCTTTGGGCCTGACGCCCGATGAGGTGGCCGTATTTGGCGATTCCGATAACGATCTGCCCATGATCGGTGCCGTTCCCAACTCCGTTGCAGTCGCCAATGCCAACGAGGCCGTCACTGCTGCCGCGCGCTGGCATATCGGCGCTGCGGCAGACGATGCGGTTGCCGGGGCTCTGCATCAGATTGCCGCCTGCGCCGCGACGGGGGAGATGCCGCCGTTTATGCGTCAGATGGATGTGACAGGTTTCGACGTCACGAACGTCTAGGGAGAAAGCTATGAAGCTTCAGCAGCTCAGATATGTCGTCAAAGTTGCCGAATGCGGCAGCATCACCGAGGCCTCGCGCCGGCTCTTTGTGTCGCAGCCTTCGATTACCGCATCGATTCGCGATCTCGAAAACGAGATGGGCGTGCACATCTTTGAGCGCACTAACAAGGGCGTCGTTGTGTCCGAGGAAGGTGAGACCTTCTTGGGCTATGCGCGCCAGGTACTCGACCAGGCTGACCTGCTCGAGGGCAAGTACAAGGGCGCATCCGAGCAGGTGCCGCACTTTAGTGTGAGCTGCCAGCATTATTCCTTTGCCGTTAACGCGTTTGTCGACGTGATTCGTGAGTTCGATGCCGCGCGTTACGACTTTACCCTGCGCGAGGAGCAAACCCACGAGATTATCGAGGATGTCGCGCACATGAAAAGCGAGCTGGGCATCCTATATCTGTCCGAGCACAACCGCGAGGTCATCGAGCGCATGCTGGTGGCCAACGAGCTCGTGTTCGAAGGACTCTTCTGCGCCACGCCGCATGTCTTCGTCTGCGCCGACCATCCGCTGGCGGACCGCTCCAGCGTGACGCTCGAGGATCTGGAAGACTACCCGTTCCTGTCCTACGAGCAGGGCAGCTACAACTCGTTTTACTATTCCGAGGAGCTGACCTCGACGTTCGAGCGTCGCAAAAATATCCGCGTGCGCGACCGTGCGACGTTGTTCAATTTGGCCATGGGCCTCAACGGCTACACGGTATGCTCGGGCGTGATCAGCCACGAGCTCAACGGCCCCGGCATTATCTCGATTCCGCTCGACGTGGACGAGTACATGGAGATTGGCATCATCACGCGCAAGAACACGACGCTTACGCGCTACGGTCGGGCCTATATCGACGCGATTCGTCAGCATATCTAGACTGCTGTGCTCCGCACGGTTCAAGTCTCTTTATGACAGTCCAGACTGATATAGGAAACATCTATATCAAACTGCTATAAACATATATTTTACGATGGTCATATGAGCGCTCATACTCTGTCCCAGTAAAGCAACCAATGCAAAGGGAGATATCTATGAGCACTTCGATTCAACCGAACGCGCCGTTTCGCGCCGATATCGTCGGCAGCTTTCTTCGCCCGCAGGCTGTAAAGGACGCCCGTGCCGCCTATGTCGCGGGTAAACTCGACGCTTCCGGCCTTAAGGCCGTCGAGGACGATGCCATTCGCGATTTGGTGGCCAAGCAGAAGGCCGCCGGCCTGCAGGTGATCACCGATGGCGAGTTCCGCCGCAGCTACTGGCACCTCGATTTTATGTGGGGCCTCAACGGCATTGAGCGCCGCACCTCACGCACGGGTTATATGTTCCATGATGAGGAGACGACGGCCGACACCGCCGTGGTTACTGGTCCCATTAGCGGCGAGAACCACCCGTTCGTCGAGCATTTTAAGTTCGTCAAGGCGCTTGAGGGGGAGGGCCAGGTCGCACGCCAGACCATTCCGGCGCCGATCCAGACGTTCTCTGAGGTCACGCTCGATCGCTGCGACGGCCAGCAGGAGAGCCTGCGCGCTGTCTATAAGACCGATGAGGAACTTGCCGACGCCATTGCGGCCGCTTATCGCACGGTGATCGCCGACCTGTACGCAGCAGGCTGCCGCAACATCCAATTTGATGACTGCACCTGGGGCATCTATTGCGATACCGACTTTGTGTCCAAGACCGGCATGAGCCCGGTTGACCTGCAAAAGGTGAGCGAGCTGGGCGTGGCGCTCAACAATGCCGCCATCGCGGGCAAGCCCGACGATCTGGTTATCAACACGCACGTGTGCCGCGGCAACTATCACTCCACGTATGCCTTCGAGGGTGGTTACGATCCCATTGCGCCGTACCTGTTCGCACATGAGAACGTCGACGCGTTCTACCTTGAGTTCGATACGCCGCGCGCCGGTGGCTTTGAGCCGCTCAAGTATGTTGCTCCCGGCAAGAAGGTCGTGCTGGGCTTGGTAACCACCAAGGCGGCAGAGCTCGAGAACGAGGATGTTATCGTCGAGCGCATCCGCGAAGCCGCAAAGTACGTGCCGCTCGAGAATCTGTACCTGTCGCCCCAGTGCGGCTTTGCCAGCTGCGAGATTGGCAACAAGCTGACCGAGGACGAGCAGTGGGCAAAGATCGCGCTGGTCAAGCGCATTGCCGAGCGCGTTTGGAAGTAACGCTACCGTTTGCAGGTGGCGGCGCGTGCGAGGCATTGCGTATCGCGTACAATGGTTCGGATCGTATCGTTCGGGCAGGTTATCCGCTATGCCCGAACGCCCTTCCATCATGAAAGGACTTCCATGTCCCAATCCTCGACGCCCGCCGTCACCGATGCCATCTACGATGCATCGTCGCTCGGCCGCCCGCGCATGTTCCCGCTCGGCCTACATATGCGCGTGGACGCCATTTTTAATGCGTCAGTATCCAGTGGATGCCGCGCGCCATGCGCAGGTCAGTTTGGGCAAAGTGATTGCCGGGGTTGAGCTCCAGCGTTGTTGGAATGTCACGCTCGATAAGCAACTCTTCCATCGCGTGCGTATCGTCGAGTACGTGCCGCATCATGCGGTTGGGCGTCTTGGTTTCCTTTTTACCGAGCGACAGATAGGCGGCGTCGGGCGTAGCTGTCATCGTGCGCTCGCGCGCGTAGTCGATAAAGCCAGGGAACCACAGCGACCCCGATGCACTCGCTGCGCGCTCAAAGACATCTGTTTGCCAAAGTGCCCACAGTGCAAAAAGACCCGCCAACGAGTAGCCGGCAACGCCGCGCCAGGCAGGCGGTTGCGGGAGCGATGATTCGGCCTGGGGGATTATCTGCTTCAACAACTCGTCAAGAAAACCAGCAGCCTGTCCGCCAAAGGGCTCGGCATCTCGTATAGTTCCGTCGCATTCCCAGGGGCTCAGCTCGCGATTCCAATCGAGCCCTCCAATGGCGACAAGGGTGAACGGCGGGCAGTCGAGCTCTCGGCAGCGCTCGTAGACTTCACTACCGTTGCCCATAACCACGGGGAGATAGATGACGGGCGCGCCTTCCGCACACTCTGAATAAACGGTTATCTGCTTATGATGCGCTTCCAAGGCAGGCTTCTCTCGGTGTTGTGATATTGACAGCCTCAATTGTCGCACGCTGACACGGGGGCAGACGCTAAAAGAAAGGCGCGGAGCCGCTCGATGCGATTCCGCGCCTTGTTGTTTTGCTTTAGCAGACTATGCCGTTACGCCACGAAGAAGTAGACGAGGAAGGCGAGGGCTGCGATCCACATGAGTGGCTTGATCTTGGAGGCCTCGCCCTTAAAGAGCGCGACGACCACGTAGGCGATAAAGCCCAGGCCAATGCCGGCAGAGATGGAGTAGGTGAAGGGCACGCCGGCGACAATCATGAACGCCGGGAAACCCTGCGACACGTCGGACCAGTCGATCTCGGAGGCCTCGCTCATCATGAGGTAGCCGACGTAGACCAGAGCACCGCAGGTGGCGGCGCTGGAAACGATGGTGACGATGGGGGAGAAGAACGCGGCGAGAATGAACAGCACGCCGGTGGTGACGGAGGTGAGGCCCGTGCGGCCACCGTCGGCAGCGCCAGAGGTGGACTCGACGAAGGTGGTGATGGAGGAGACGCCCATGAAACCGCCCACAGCAGCGGCGGCAGAGTCGACGATCAGAATCTCCTTGATATTCTCGACGTTGCCGTCGTCGGTGAGGAACTCGCCCTGCTTGGCCACGGCCATCGCGGTGCCCATGGTGTCGAAGAAGTCACTCATGAGCAGCGAGAACGAGATGACGAGGAGCGCGGGGTCGGTAAGGACCTTGACGATGGCGGGCACGCCGCCGGCGTCGGCGATGGGGCCACCAATGCTCGAGAAGTCGAGCGGGGCGATGATACCGGTCGGAGCCTGGGTCACACCTAGGGGGATACCGGCGATGACGGCGACGACGATGCCGATGAGCAGCGAGCCGGGGACGTTGCGGCAGGCGAGGGCGACCGTCACCAGGATGGAGATGATGCCGACGATGAAGGTGGGGGAGGTGATGTCGCCCAGACCGACGAGTGTACCGGCGCCAGCGGTGATAATGCCGGCATCGCACAGGCCAATCATGGCGATGAACAGGCCCAGACCCACCGAGATGGCGTGACGCAGGACAACCGGGATGGCGTCCATGATGGCCTCGCGCAGGCCACAAAGCACGAGCAGCAAGATGACGATACCCTCGAGGAAGATGACGCTCATGGCCACGTGCCAGTCACCGCCGCAGACGGTGGTGGTGATTCCGGCGATCATCGCGTTGACGCCTAAGCCCGACGCGCAGGCGAGCGGGCGGTTGGCGAAGATGCCCATGCAGATGGTCATGATGCCGGCGCCCAGGCAGGTGGCGCAGGCGAGCGCTCCCGCATCGATGCCAGCGCCCGAGAGCACCGCGGGGTTGACGGCGATGATGTAGGCCATCGCCAGGAATGTTGTCAGTCCAGCGCGGAGTTCGGTCCCGATTGTGGACTTGCGCTCACTGACGTGAAATAGTTCGTCCATGCATACCCTTTCCTTGTTCGGCCCCGAGTTTAGGCCGATTGACACGAGCTCAACTACTATAGCCCCTTTACGACGCTGTTGTTCCTCGCATGTTGATGTTCGGCGCTTTGTAGCAGACGGACGGTATTTTTCGCATGAAAATGTGTGGGTACCGTATACTTAAGCGGTTACAACGACCCCTATGGAGGAACGTATGATTAAAGAGCTTTGCCACGACGAGGCTATCCTGTCCCAGCGTTGCGAGGTTGCGACCGTCGAGGACGAGTCGGTTGCTCAGGACCTGATCGATACCATCAAGTCGCTCGACGATGCCGGCTGCTTGGCCGCTAACCAGATTGGCGTTACCAAGAAGGTTTGCGTCTACCTGGACGATGCCGGCGAGCCTCACGTACTCTACAACCCCCGTCTGGTGTTTGGCCTGGGCGCCAGCAAGATGGAGGAGAGCTGCCTGACGCACGAGGAGGTCACCAAGTCCACGCGCTATATCAAGTGCAAGGTCGCCTTTGATCAGATCGTCGACGGCAAGATGAAGGAGTGCCGCCGCGACTACGCGGGCTTTGAGGCACAGATGATCCAGCATATGATCGACCACTGTCTTGGAAAGTTGGTCTAAGGGGACCAAAGCACCGCACCTTGCCGCTCAATCGTCGCTCGCGTACCTTAAGTACGCTTCGCTCCTCTTTCGTGGCAATCTGCGGCACTTTGACCCCTTAGACGACCTGCGGGGTTAACTTGGTTGAGTTTATCCTGCTTGAATAGTCCGGGCGTGACATTGTTGTCATGTCCGGGCTTTTGTGTTTAGCGCCTTTTTGTTTGGAGACAATGATATTAGCAAGAACGTAAAGCTAGGAGGCGCTATGTGTACGAGTATTCGATTTACCGATAATTCTGGCCACATGTATCTGGGCCGCAATCTCGACTGGAGCTTTGACTACGGCCAACAGGTTCGCGTGATGCCGCGCGGGTTTCACATTCCGTATTCGTTTATCGACGACGCGACAGCGGCGCACGCAGTGATCGGTATGTGCATCGATTACAAGAACTACCCTATGTTCTTCGATTGCGGCAACGATGCGGGCCTCGCCGTGGCGGGCCTCAATTTCCCGGGTTATGCCGAGTATGCCGAGGGGCCGGTTGATGGAAAGACCAATATCGCGGCCTATGAGTTTCCCCTGTGGGTGGCAGCGACGTTCTCGACGGT
>CATZTY010000063.1 GCA_958424475.1 uncultured Collinsella sp. | reverse complement strand
CAAGAATATGGAACACGCCGGTGGAATCGGCCGGCGGCGTCTTAAAGCCAATGGCAAAGGCCTTGTTTTCGTCGTTGCATGCCAGGTACAGCAGGCGAGCGCCCGAGGCGGTGTGGCGCAGCACATAAGCGTCCGAGTCGAGCTCAGGCACGGTCTCGCGGCGCTCGACGGTAAAGCCGTGGCAGGTGGTACCGGGCACCAGCAGCGCGGAGGCAACGGCGCGCGGGTCGGTTGGGGTGGTGGACATATGCAGTCTCCTTTGACGTCCCAGCGGGGGCGAATCGAGTCGAATCCTCGAGAGTATACCCATATGGAGCCGCGGCACTGCGGCGAACTGAAGACGATGCTGGCGGATTGGGCAAAGGCCCTGCGTGACCGCCGCGCGAGCGTGGAAAATTGGACACTCGCCAAACGAGAGTGGATATTCGGACGGACGAGCGAGGATTTCCGGATACCTATCGAACGAGAGTGGATATTTGGACGGAATTTGCCGCAAAAGCCCCAAAACCCGTCCAAATATCCACTCTCGATATCCGACCGTCCGAAAATCCTCGCTCGTCCGAGACGGGGGAAATCCATCCGCGGCATTCTCCGCAGGACCGAGCGAGTGGAGCTTCAGGGCGTCATCGTTCTCGTCATTACGATTGAGGAGCTCGATCCGTCGAGCAAGCCCTGCTATGTCATAGAGCGGGGCGCCCAGGGCGGCAGCTACAAGCGCATCGATGACAAAGATGTTCCGCTTTCGTCGACCGAGGTTTTGGCACTGTCGTCATATGAACGGACGAGTCCTAGCGATCGCGATGCGGTGCCTGGCACGAGTGCGGGCGATCTCGACGAGTCGCTGGTCGACCGCACGATAGAGCGTGCCTATTCGTTGACGCCTCGAGCGATGCGCGGTGCGGCGGACAAGAAGACAAAGATGGAGCGTCTGAATTTCCTCGACTTCCAGGGCAATGTTACCAAGGCCGGCCTCCTTGCCGCGGGCGTTTACCCTCAGCAGTTCTATCCCAAGCTCTTCATTGATGTGGCTGTCCACATGGGAACTCAAAAGGGAGTTGCGGGGCCACTAAGGTTTATGGACCGCACAGTCTGCGAGGGCACCCTAGGCGAGATGATTTCGGATGCCGTCGCAGCTGTTGCCAAAAACCTGCGCCGCATCTCGACCGTCCAAGGCGTCTCGCGTGTCGACTCGCTGGAGGTTCCCGAGGAGGTTCTGCGCGAGGCAATCGCCAACGCCGTAATCCATCGAGAATACGGGGATCGGTTCTGTGGACAATCGATTGCCGTCGACGTCTTTGACGATCGTGTCGAGGTGACGAATCCTGGCGGCCTTTACGGGGGAAAGACTCGCGAGAACTTGTTTGACGGCAGCTCCCGATGCCGTAACGCGACGCTCGTGAAACTCATGTCGATTGTCCCGCTGCCGGATGGCGCAGGTTCGCCGGCTGAGGGCAATGGCTCGGGCATCCCGATGATGATCGATGCCATGCGCGCGCATGGTCTGGCCGAGCCCCTGTTCTGCCCGGGGTTCGATCGGTTCAAGGTCGTACTTTACCGTTCAAAGATCGAGCCGGTCGATCATGGCGGGGGCTTAATTGTGACGGCACTCAAACACTACGGCGAGCTGGGGACGCGTGAGCTGGCAGAACGCACGGGGCTTACAATTTCCCAGGTTAGGTCGCGCGTCAACGCGCTCATTGCTCAAGGCGAGCTTGAGCCCACGGCGCCGGCGACGAGCCGCAACCGCAAGTATCGACTGTCAGAGCGCGTGGAATAAATGCGTTAGTGGACGAGGCGACCCAATAATCGACCCTCAATTGGCGCCCACTAAGGTAAAGCGGTTGTTGCTCAGTCGACGGTGATGCTGAAGACTCGGCTTACACCGGCATGGCCCCGAACCCGTCCATCAAGAACAGCCTAAGAACCAGCTTGATGACATATCCCGGTTTGACTTCTGCCGCGTCAAAGACGTGGCGCTCGGCGAGCTCGCTGCAGTATGCATAGATGTCGCGGATAAGGTCCGCGCCCGAAAGCGTAAACATGTAGCCTGCGTCCGAAAGCGCATTGGGCGCGGCGGGCAACTTGGCCATGTGGCAGAACGTTTGCAGGTCGGGCGCCATAACATTCTGGTAGTCGAGGTGGCCGTTGGTATCCTGTTCGGCAAGCTCCAATTGGCGCACAAAATCCAGCGCCGCTGCTAACACAAAGCTCGGTGTAGGCGCATTGACGTCCTGAGTGGTCGCCACAAGCCTGCCCGCCGCCTGCGTGACAAGCCAAGCGACCTCGCGCTGGCAGCGCACGGCCTTGCGCGTAACCGGCTTGATGGACGAAGAAGAAACGCTCCCCTTAGGCGGATTCGAAGCAGCCATAAGACCCTCCCATGAACAATCCGGCCCAACAAGCCCGGATGAAACACGTGCTACATCAGTATACAGGGGAGTGGTGTAGCGGGGTACAAGCGCGCCAGCGGCAAACCGAGAGCATCAACGATGCGCCGATCGCGGAATGAGATCTCGTAATAATTGACTTTCGGCCATATTATTGAGGGGCATGACTCGCGTTCGTATGGTTGTAGGTGCTGGCGATGAACGACATTGACCTTGCTGTTCCGTTGATGGATGGGCCAAGCTATGACCGTGCCTGCAGTCTCGTTCCTTCTGAATACGTTGAGGCATGGGAGTGGTTTCTGGGTGAGGAGCAGCGCGGCGGCGTTTGGACCAGCCTTCCGCACCACACCAAGAAAGATAGCCCTCAGTATCAGTATCGTTTGAGAATTGGCTCGGACTTCTTTCCCGTAACGCGGGATTCAGGGATCTTCTGGCCGGGCCAGGATCGGGTGAAGCAAGATCCCAATAAGATCTTTGCGCTTTCGGTCCATAACTCTAAAAAGAGCCTCTACACCGATGTGCCTCCGCTCTATTTGGACGATGGTACGTGGGTCATTAAGTACTCGGTTCAAGCGCCGGGTACCGTTGGTTTTCGAGACCAGAATTACAACCGTAAAATGCTCAACTGCATGGAATGTGGCGTTCCAGTCGGAGTCATATTTGCAACCGAGGTGGGCTATAAGGTGCTCGGCCTTGCGTTTGTTGAGCGGTTCGAGCCCGAAAACGGATGGTTTGTTCTGCACGGTCCTGTTCATAAAGGCGGACCGGACCCTCGTTTTGCGTCCGATATGAGTTATCTGAAGCACATGCCCGTCGATATTGAGTTTGCCGGACAGGGTGCGACCGACGACGAAAAGGTCCGCTATGCGTTAAGGCGCGAGCGATTGGGGCAGCAATGGTTCCGCAAGCAGCTCGTTGCCGCCTATGACGGCCGTTGCGCGGTGTCGGACTGCGGCGTCAGCGAAGCTCTGGAGGCTGCACATATCGAGAATTACTCGGGACCCAAATCGCAGGTTGCCAGCAACGGCATTCTGCTTCGGCGCGACTTACATGCTTTATTCGATGCTCATCTGATTTCGTTTGAGCCTGTTTGCGGCGAATATCGGCTGTGCGGATCGTACCTGCTGGATAAGACCGACTACGCTTCCTTTGCGGGTGCGACGCTAAGGCAGCCGAATGAGCGTCAGTGGCGACCCAATACGGTGTTTCTTGAGGCCCATCGCATCGAGTTCGATCGCTCGGAAAAGAAGCGTGAAAAGGCGGGGCTTCTGCCGTATTAGCGTATTTGGCTTTGACGGTCTTTGACGATCGTGTTGTTTGATCGGATCGCGTGGTGATGCAATCTCGCGCGCACTTGCTGATGCATGCTCTTCCTGGTTTGAATAACGGGAAGGGAGCGAGCGTGAGCTGGCGAGGCGATATTGCGATGGGGAAGTACGGAAAACTGCCGTGCGCCCTTATAGACAATAATATGTTTCCGAGCGTAGAGGTTGATTGCGGGTCGTTTGTCGTTACCTGCCCTTGCTGCGGCTCGCAAATACCGTGTCTCGACATTTGGTTCATCGATGCGCGCGACAGACTCAGCGACGAAGTGAGGAAACGTATGGGCGTTCATATGCCGGTGTATCCGGAGAAATGCCCTGTTTGTGACCTCGATATCGTGTACGACGCCGGCGACGAGGGATAGGTGATGCAGAGGAGTTGGCTGTGAGTGTCTTTTGCCTCTACAAATAAACCCCCTCACCGAGTTGCCTGTGAAACTCGGCGTGATGGTCGCGTGCCCAGGTAAAGAGCGCCTGGTCAAAGTCGGTGCGCGTGGCCGGGACGCCAAAGACGCCGGCAACTTCGACGCGCACAAACTCCAGTGCCGGCAGCTTGTTGATGGCAGTGAGGGCAAACGGGGACGAGGGCTCCTCGAACAGATAGCGGCTGCCTTGCAGCGCGTCGCAACTGGTGCACGTGTTGCCGAGCGACGGGGCTTTGGAGGCTCGTGCGCCTACGGGCTTGTAGCCGCAGCGCTTTTGAAGGTAGTCGCGGATCTCGCCCGGCACGCAGCCAAGAGCGGGCACGATGGCGAGTGCGTTAGCGTTGGCCGTGTCGATGGCAATGTGCCCGGCTTCGTTGGGCGCGTGCGCGATGACGATGCTCTCGTCGTTATCGGTTCGATAGGGAATGCCGAAGGCCGCGACCGAGGTCTCTTTGTGACACTTCCAGCACTCGCGCTTGCCCAGTACTAGATATATATACGGCGCTGAGGGGTCGGATCGGTCAACACCGGGCAGCCACTCGGCAAAGGGCTCGGGGTTGACGCCGCTGGGTACATACCAGATCTTCTTGGTTCGGTCCCATTTGGCGCCCAGCGCCTTGGCTTCTTCTTTGTGCGAAAAGGGGACATCGAGCTCGGTGCGCATGGCGGCTCCTTGGTGCTGCAGGTGCAAGTGGCTCAAGGATACCGCAGGGCGCAGACATCGCGGCGTTTTGCTGAGGAGTTGCGGCTCGGATGGGTTCGAGACGCGTTGGCCTCGGCCTCGGTGGCTATTGACGCGGTTTTGTGCATGGGCAGGGTGGTTGCTTGGGCGGTTGGAGTTGCCAGCGGATTTGGCGACATAAAACAAAACAGCCCAGAGACATAGCCTCTGAGCTGCGAACATTTGGTGGGCGTTAGAAGATTTGAACTTCTGACCTCTTCCGTGTCAGGGAAGCGCTCTCCCCCTGAGCTAAACGCCCGATCAAGGGTGCGCAAGCGCGCAAGGGATAATATAACGGAGCCTGAACTCGGTGGCAAGAACATTTTTAAAAATCGCTTACATTGTGGAATTCGGGGGCTTTGTTGCATCCATTTCAAAAGAGCCTGCTGCCGCGATTTGGCTGTCGCATAATGCAAGGCCATTGCGGTATCGAGCTATGGAAAGACGCCTGCGGAATTGTCCTACCGATAAGCGGACAAGCCTCCAGCTGGTGACTTCGCCGTGGTAAGGTAAGCCGAATTGTTTCCAGGCCGTTTCGGGGGAGTGGAATGAGCAAAGAGTGTGTCGAGCAGGTCGAAGGCGCAGGGGCTTCGGTGCCGATGACCGATATATCGAACATTGATGTGCCCGAGGGCACCGACGAGCTCAGCCGTAGCACCCGTCGCGCATGGCGCGACCGCCTGAACAGCGCTTCGACGCGCAAGATGATCACGGGCGTCTTGGCTACGCTGGTGGGCGGTTCGTTTTGGGGCTTCTCGGGCACCAGCGCGAGTTTTTTGTTCGATACCTACCATGTCGATACGCTGTGGCTTATGAGCATACGGCAGATTCTCGCCGGCCTGCTCTTTATGGCTGTGGTTGTCACGCGCGACCGCGCACGCCTGGTCAAGCTTTGGACGACGCCCGCTGATCGCAAGCAGCTGCTGCTCTTTACCGCTTTTGGCCTGCTGTTCAACCAGTTTTGCTATCTTTCGGCCGTGCGCCTGACCAATGCCGGAACCGCGACGGTGCTCCAGTGCCTGCAGCTCGTTATCATCATGGGCTACGCCTGCGTGACCGATCGCCGCATGCCGCGTACTCGCGAAGTCATCGGCATTGGCCTGGCTCTGGGTGGAACCTTTTTAATCGCCACCGGCGGCGACCCCACCAGCCTGAATATCTCGCCGCTTGGCCTGGCAGCAGGTCTTATGTGTGCGGTCAGCGCCGCGTGTATGGCGGTGATTCCCGCCAAGATCCTGCCCGAATACGGCAGCCCCATCGTCACGGGCTCGGCAATGCTCACGGCGGGCGTGGTCTCGTGCGTCTTCGTGCAGCCCTGGGCGCATATGCCGGCGCTCGACGCTGCCGGCATCGAGGCGCTCGCGGTGTTCGTGGTTATCGGCTCGTTTTTTGCTTACATGCTTTATATGCAGGGCGTTAAGGACATCGGCTCGGTGCGTGCGAGTCTCATCGGAACTGTGGAGCCCGTCTCGGCGACAATCACCAGCGCCGTTATGCTGGGGACGGTGTTTTTGCCGACCGACCTTATCGGCTTTGTCATGATCATCGTGATGATGT